>DASQCM010000215.1:0-8439 GCA_035634675.1 Gaiellaceae bacterium | reverse complement strand
CCGACGCGGATCACCCATCCGCTCGTCCTTGAGCAGCTCGGGTCTCGCGCGTCCTTCGGCGTGACCGAGCTCGAGCGGATGGCCGACTGCTCCTCCGCTTGGTTCGTCGAGCGGTTCCTCGCCCCGAGGACAATCGACGCCGAGCCGGACGCGATGCAACGTGGCTCGGTTGCGCACACGGCGCTCCACCGCTTCTTCGCGCGCGTGCCGGCGGAGCTCGGTATCGAGAAGCTCGGGCCCGAGAACGTCGAGGATGCGAAGCGTCTGATGCGGCAGTGCCTCGACGAGGCCATTGGCGGCGTGCGGATGGAGCTCACTGACATGCAGCTCCGTGAGCTCGACCAGTCCCTGTGGCGTGATCTCGAGGCCTTCGTCGAAGACGAGTGCGAGCCCGGCCTGTCGCTCGTCCCGCGCCGGTTCGAGGTCGCCTTCGGTAGCGAGCGCGCGGCCCCGGAGCTCCAGCGCGGGCTCGAGCTCGCGGCCGGGCTCACGCTGTCGGGAAAGATCGACCGGATAGACGTCGACCCGTTCGGCGCCCGTGGGATCGTGCAGGACTACAAGTCCGGCAAGCACGCCCACTCGGCGGCCGAGATCGAGCGGGAGCTGCGCCTCCAGGTTCCGCTGTACATGCTCGTTCTCCGCGACCTCGTCGGACTGGAGCCGCTCGGCGGCCTGTACCGGCCCCTTGCCGGCACTCGCCGCGCGCGCGGCCTTGTACGGGCGGAGGAGGCGGAGACGCTCCCGGGGTACGTCAAGAGCGACTATCTCGACGAGGAGGCGTTCTGGAGCGTCGTCGAGTCGGCGCGCGAGACCGCAACGGCGCTGGCCGGGCGGATCCAGGAGGGAGATGTCCACCACGACCCGCGTGGGGGCGACTGCCCGACCTGGTGCGACCTGTGGCCGATGTGCCGGATCGAGCGAGCATGAACGAGCAGCAACTGTTAGCGGTCGAGGCGGAGGGCGAGGTCTTCGTCTCCGCGGGCGCCGGCACCGGCAAGACGGCGGTTCTTGTGGAGCGGGTCGTCCGCGCGGTATGCGACCGAGGACTCGACGTCGACTCGATTCTCGTGATCACGTACACGCGCCGCGCGGCCGGCGAGCTGCGAACGCGGATCCGCGCGGCGTTTGCCGAACGCGGCCGTCACGACCTCGCACGCGAGCTCGACGGCGCCTGGATCTCGACCATCCACGGCTTCTGTGCCCGGCTCCTCAGGTCGTATCCGCTCGCGGCCGGGCTCGATCCTCGTTTCCGCGAGCTTGAGGAGGCGCAGGCGGCGGTGTTGCGATCTGAGGCATTCGGCGAGGCGCTCGCGGAGTTCTGCGCCGGAGAGGATCCTCAGCGGCTGGAGCTGCTGGCGACCTACGGCAGCGACGGGCTGCGGCGGATGCTGACGAGCGTGTACGAGACGCTGCGGGCGGCGGGGCGCCAGCTCGACCTCGAGGTCGCCCCGCGGCCTGAGCTCGGGGAGCGGGTGGAGGAGCTGCGGGCTGCGGCCGGCTCGCTGGCGCGCGACCCCGATGCGACCGACGCGCAGCTGCAGGCCGCGTCCGGGCTGCTCGAGCTGCTCGACCGAGATTTGCGTCCCGATCGCCTGATGAGCCTGGGGACGTACAAAGCGCGCGGTGACAGGGCGGCCGCGTACTGCGACGCCCTCGCCGCCGTCGAGCAGGCCGCCCTGGACGAGGCAGCCGCCCGCGACCGGGCGCTCCTCCAGGATTTGCTCACGCTTTTTGCGGCCCGGTACGCCGAGGCGAAGGCGCGGGAGTCGGCACTCGACTTCGAGGATCTCCAGCTCGAGGCGCGCGACTTGCTGCGGTCGCAGCCGGACCTCCGCGAGCGCGAGCAGGCGCGCTTCCGCTCGATCCTCGTGGACGAGTTCCAGGACACGAACCGGCTGCAGACGGAGATCATCGATCTCCTGAGAACGCCAGAGACGGAGCTGTTCTTCGTCGGTGACGAGTTCCAGTCGATCTACGGTTTCCGCCACGCCGACGTGCAGGTCTTCCGCGAGCGACGCGACGCCGTCGAGCAACCCCTCTCGCTCACGCTCAACTACCGCTCGCGTCCCGAGGTGCTTGCTGCCGTGAACGAGCTCTTCGGCTCCGACTTCGGCAGCGAGTTCCAGGAGCTCGCCGCCGCGGCCGAGTTCCCCGACCCCGTCTTCGGCCATCCTGTCGAGCTGCTCGTCACCGACAAGGAGAGCTACAAGGACAGCGGCGTGCACTGGCGGCGCGGAGAGGCCCGGGCTGTGGCGCGGCGAGTGCGCGAGCTGGTGGATGCCGGTGCGGCCACGCCGGGCGAGATTGTCCTTCTCTTCGCCGCCGGCACCGACGCCGAGTGGTACGAGGACGAGCTGCGGCGGGCCGGGCTGCCCACGTACCGGGCGACCGGGAAGGGCTACTTCGGCCAGCAGCAGGTCGTCGACCTGCTCGCGTACCTCCGGCTGCTCCAGAACCGCTACGACGACGTGGCGCTGCTGTCGGTGCTCGCGTCGCCGTTCGTCGGCGTCTCGAACGATGCGCTGGCGCTGATCCGCCGCGTCGCCTCGAGGCGCCCGCTCTTCACGGGGATCGAGCACTCGATGGCGCCCGGGCTCGCCGAGCGCGACGAGCGGCTGCTGCGCGCGTTCCGGCAGCGCTACGACCGGCTAGTCGAGACGATGCCGCGGCTCTCGCTCGAGCGGCTGTGCGAGCAGATCGTGTCGGAGCACGACTACGACCTCGCCGTGCTCGCGTTGTGGGACGGCCGCCGGCGCTACGCCAACATGCGGAAGCTCGCGCGCCTGGCGCGCTCCTACGAAGAGCTGCGCGGGCCCGACGTCGAGGGCTTCGTCCGGTTCGTCGCCGAGCAGGAGGCGGTCGGCGCACGCGAGCTCGAGGCGGTGGCCGAGGAGGAGGGGGCCGACGCGGTGCGCCTGCTGACGATTCACGCCGCGAAGGGTCTCGAGTTCAAGGTCGTGATCGTCGCCGACGCCGGGCGCGACCGAGTGCCGCCTTCGCCGGACGAGATCCTCGCCCTGCCCGACGGCCGCTTCGGATTCCGCGTCGCGGATCCTGTGACGGCGAAGCGCCGCGGCGCCTTTGACTACGAGGCGGTGAAGGAGGCGCGCCAGGAGGCGGAGCGGGCCGAGCGCCTGCGCCTCTACTACGTCGCGATGACGCGGGCGAAGGAACGGCTGATCGTCTCGGGCTCCGTCGACCTCGGCAGCGACCGGGAGGTTCCGACGCCGATCGCGTGGGTGCTCGACCGGCTCGAAGCGGACCAGGAGCTCGCGGAGGCTGGGGACGTCCCGCTCGAGCTCGTCCGCGGCGACGCACGGTTGCTCGTCCGCGTCGACCGCTACCGGCCCGAGGAAGCGGCCGTCCCGCACGAGGAGCCGGAAGAAAAAGGTCAAGGCCAGCTGGAGCTCTTCTCAGCGCTCGAGGAGTTCGCTGCTCCGCCTGCAGCTCCAGAGCTGCCGCCGCTCGTCGCGCTCCCCGAACCGCCGCTCCTCCGCGTTCGCCGGCTCTCGTTCACGGCGCTCTCGACCTTCGAGCAGTGCGCGTACAAGTACTTCGCGCGCTACGGGCTCGGACTGAGCGAGCGGCGCGTGGAGCTCGAGGACGGCGCCGATCGGTCCGGCACCGAGGTCGGCAGCCTGGTTCATGCGTTGCTCGAGGAGATCGATCTCGCCGCACCGGCGGTGCCCGAGCTCGAAGACGAGCAGATCCGCGGCCTTGTAGCCGCCTACTGCGAGTCCGATCTCGCCCGGCGCGTCGCGGCCCTCGATGGCGTCGAGAAGGAGCGCCACTTCACCTTCGAGCACGCCGGCGTACTCGTCCACGGCTACCTCGATGCGTTTTATCTCCGCGAGGGTCGCGCGCTGGTGGTCGACTACAAGACGAACGCCCTCGGGGAGGCATCGCCGGAGGAGATCGTCGAGGAGGATTACGGGCTGCAGCGTCTCGTCTACGCGCTCGCGTCCTTCCGCGCCGGCGCCGAGGAGGTCGAGGTCGTCTACCACTTCCTCGAACGGCCCGAGGCGCCGGTCGAGGCCGTCTTCACCCGCGCCGACCTGCCGGAGCTCGAGGCGGAGCTCTCGGCCGCGATTGCACGCATCCAGGCGGGCGAGTTCCCGCCGACGCCGAGCGACTTCGCGTGCGCCGGTTGCCCGGCGCTCGACCTCGTCTGCGCCGGGCCCCGCCTGCGCCCACGGCTGCCGGAAGTCGTTGCCTCGTAGCTACGTCCACGAGGCCCGCAAGCGCGTCGGGCCGAAGAAGCGGCGGATCGGGCCGATCATCGACCGGCTGGCGGCCGAATACCCCGGCGCCACGATCGCGCTTCGCTTCCGGAGCCCGCTCGAGCTGCTCGTCTCGGTGATGCTCTCGGCGCAGACGACCGACGTCAACGTCAACCGGGTCACGCAGCGGCTGTTCGAGAAGTACCACCGGCCCGAGGACTACCTCGCGGTCCCGGAGGAGGAGCTCGAGCGCGACATCTACGCGACCGGCTTCTACCGACAGAAGGCGAAGGCGCTGCGCGGCACGATGCGGATGCTGCTCGAGGATTTCGACGGCGAGGTGCCTCACCGGCTCGAACAGCTGATCCGGCTACCGGGCGTCGCGCGGAAGACGGCGAACGTGGTCTCGGCCGAGCTGGGGGAGCCGCAGGGGATCGTCGTGGACACGCACGTGCGGCGGCTCTCGGAGCGGCTCGGCCTGACGCGCCAGGAGGATCCCGTGAAGATCGAGCGCGACCTCGTCCGGCTCGTTCCGCGCCCCGACTGGGGCCGCTTCCCGCACCTCCTGATCTGGCACGGCCGCCGCGTCTGCGACGCACGGCGCCCTCGCTGCGAGGATTGCGTGATCAACGACCTCTGTCCTTCTTCCCGTGTCTGATCGCGCCACCCGCTCCCGCAGCTTCGAGACGGTTGCCGCCGAATACGAGCGCTACCGCCCGGACTACCCCCAAGAGGCGGTGCGCTGGGCCTCGGAGCAGCTCGGTCTCTCCCGGGGCGCACGCGTCCTGGACGTCGGGGCGGGAACGGGAAAGCTGACGCGGGAGCTCGTCGCCCTTGGGTTCAAGGCGGTGGCAGTCGAGCCGGGCGCTCCGATGCTCGACGAGCTCCGCCGGGCCGTGCCGGAGGCGGAGGCGTACGAAGGGCCGGCAGAGTCGATCCCGCTTGCGGACGAGAGCGTCGATGCGGCATTCGCGGGGCAGGCGTTCCACTGGTTCGACCGCGAGCGCGCGGTGCCCGAGCTGCATCGCGTGATCCGCGCCGGAGGGGGCCTGGCTTTGCTCTGGAACTGGTGGGACGAGCGAGACCCGCTCCAGGCCGAGCTCGGCCGGCTGATCGGCTACGCGGGCCACGAGCCGTACCGTGACGAGGAGCTGCCGGGCAAGCCGTGGTTCCGCGAGGTGGGGCGGACCATCGTCGAAAGCGCCTCCGAATCGAGCCCGGACGGCCTCGTCGGATACCTCTCGACCGCGAGCGCCTTCCTCACCGCGGAACCCGACGAGCGGGAAAAGTCTCTGCGTGCGGTGCACGAGCTCGCCTCGCGCTACGGCGAGCGGTTCTCGTTGCCGCGGCTGACCTACGTGTTCGCCTTCGCGCGCCTCAGTTGACGCGCGGATCCTCGGGAATGCGGGCGACGAGCTCGTAGACACCGCCCTTGCGGCGCAGCACGTCGCTCCACAGATCCTCGGGATCGTCCGTGAAGGCGTCGTCGGCGAGCGCCGGCTCGAGGATCCAGTCCTCGTCCAGCAGTTCCGCCTCGAGCTGGCCCTCGCCCCAGCCGGCGTAGCCGGCGAAGACCCGCCGCCGGGTCGTGGCCGGGACGATCTCCTCGGGGTCGGTGAGCGACGGGAAGCCGAGCGAGCCGAAGAGCGGCACGGCCGCGTCGTCGGGGTCGAAGAACTCGCCGAGGACGAGCACCGCCTCGGGCTGCACGGGGCCGCCGACCCAGACCTGGTCGCCGTCGTCGACGACCGGCTCGAGCTGCGGGACGGCCGACGCGACCTCGACCGGCGACGGGTGGTTGAGGATCAGGCCTGCCGCGCCCTCGTCGGTGTGCTCGGTCACCAGGACGACGGTGCGCCGGAAGTTCGGGTCGATCAATCCCGGCGAAGCGACGAGGAGGTGCCCCCGCAGTGACTCCACCCGGCCATTGTGCCTAGTGGGAGACCCTTCTAGAAGGCCCTCGTCAGAACGATGCCGGCGTAGAGCGCGAGCGTGCCGACGACCAGGCTGCCGACCGCGTTTGCCAACGCAACCGGTAGGTGGCCTGTCGCCGTCGAGCGGTAGACCTGCATCGAGAGCGTCGAGAAGGTCGTGTAGGCGCCGAGGAAGCCGACGGTCGCGCCGGCCTGCAGCCAGAGCGGCACGTTGAGCCGGTGCGCGAAGACTCCGATCAGGACGCCGAGGACGAATGAGCCGGAGACGTTGACGGTGAACGTCCCCCACGGGAAGTCGTCTCCCCAGTGGCGGTTCACGGCGGCCTCCAGTAGATGGCGGGAAACGGCTCCGAACGCTCCCGCGACCCCGATGACGAGGGTTGTCCGCATGGACGGCTCCTTTCGATCCAGGAGCCATTAGCCGTCGGCGGCGGTTCATGGCGAGCTCCATCGCCCAGCGCCTGGGGCGCCGCCGAAAATCTAGCCGTGTGCCGGCGTCAGTGCGACGAGCAGGCCGCCGTCGTCGTCGAGCGCGGGGAAGAAGTCGCCGACGACGGGCTTCAGGTGGCCGGCGCGCGTCCGCAGCTGGAGCTGCTCGTCCAGGCGGCGCACTCCCCATTCGAGCGCGAGCTTGACCGGGTTCTTCTCCTCCTCGAAGCCGGCGAGACCGAACGCGCTGACGACGTCAGCCCCGAGCACCTCGGTCTCGCTCCAGCCGCTCATCTCGAAGACGCCGCGCCCGAGGGCGAGGATGCGCCCCTCCTGGTCGCAGGTGACCAGGCCGGTCGTCGGCGCCGGGTAGTAGTCGTCCATCAGCTCGAACAGGAAACCGAACCCGCAGTGGTGGCAGGCGACGGCCTCGTCGTAGAGGCCTTCCTTGCGGTCGATGTCGATCGAGCGCTCCTTGCAGTTCGGGCAGATGTAGTGCGGCACTGGCTCAGGTTAGCCGCGCGAATCAGATCCACTTCTTGCGGCGGTAGAACCACAGCTGGATGAGGGTCGAGACGATGATCACGCCCCAGGAGAACGCGTACCCGAAGCCCCAGTGGAGCTCGGGAATGCGGCGGAAGTTCTGGCCGTAGACGCCGACTACGAACGTGGGGAAGAGCACGAGCGAGGCGACGACGGTCAGTACCTTCGTCACCTGGTTCTGGTCGTTCGCGATCTTCGCCTGGGCGTAGTCGCGCACGCCGGCAAGCAGGTCGCGCGCGAGGTCGAGGCCGTCGGAGGCGCGCAGGAACTTGTCATAGGCGGCGTTGAAGGCGACCTCGACGTTGTGCGGGAAGACCTCCTTCCCGGTCTCCACCTCGACCGTGCCGTCGATCACCCGGCGGACGGCGTCGCGCATCGGGCTCAGGGTGCGCCGGATGTGGAGGAGGTCGTGCCGCAGCGCGGACACCCGCGCCCTGGTGATCGCGGCAGCTTGTGTCTCGACCTTGTCCTCCAGCTCGTCGATCTCCTCATCGAGCGAGTCGACGAGGTCGAGGTAGCGCTCGGCGATCTCGTCGACGAGGCGATACGCGAGCATCCCCGCCGAGTCGGTCGGCCTCGCGGCCTTCTTGACCACAGCGACGTCACACGCCGGCCTGCCGCCGGGCGGTGTCTTGCGCACCGTGAGCAGCGTCTCATGGGTGATGACGAGGTCAATCTCCTGGTAGTAGACGCTGACCTCGTCAGGCACTGCGACCGCGACGAGGAAGACCCCGAAGACGTAGTCGCCGTGCCCCTGAAGGGTGGGCCGTGGCTCGTCCTCGTGTTGGGGCGCAGCGAGGAGCTGCTCCAGAGCGGTCTCTTCCAGTTCGCGCGGCGCCTGCGCGCGGAGTTCCTCCATCGTCGGGTCGAGCAGGTCGATCCACGTTGCACCCATCCCGCCGCGATTCGCCGCGGACGCGGCTAGACCTGCGAGAGGGAGATCGCGACCGCCTCGGATCGGTCCTTTTTCGGGCATGGCCCGGTGCCTGGCGCCAGGCCCATGCCGCGCAGACCCTCGGCGGGCCTTCTACACCTTCGTCGGCTCGGCTTCGGGGCGGGGCGCGGTGAGGGCCGTGCCGGTGTGGCCCTCTTCCGCAGCAAGGAAACGCTCGGCGTCGAGGGCGGCCATACAGCCGCTGCCTGCGGCGGTTACCGCCTGCCGGTAGACGTGATCCTGCACGTCTCCCGCGGCAAAGACGCCCGGTACGTTCGTCTCGGTCGTTCCCGGCAGCGTGACGAGGTAGCCATTCGCGTCGTGGTCGAGCTGGTCGAGGAAGAGTTTCGTGTTCGGATCGTGGCCGATCGCGACGAAG
>DASQCM010000214.1:0-12774 GCA_035634675.1 Gaiellaceae bacterium | reverse complement strand
ACCGCTTCGCTCAGGTTGTCGAACGCACGAAAGGAGCTGCATGAGCACGGGATTCAGCAAAGAGGAGAAGGCCGCCATGCGGGCGCGCGCCAAGGAGCTGAAGGCCGCCGCCGAGGGCGAGGATGCGATCGCCGCCGCGCTTAAGAAGATGGCGCCCGCCGACCGCAAGATCGGCGAGCGTGTGCACGCGATCGTCAAGAAGACGGCCCCCGACCTTACGCCGAAGACGTGGTACGGCATGCCCGCGTACGCGAACAAGGACGGCAAGGTCGTCGTCTTCTTCCGCGACGCCGGCAAGTTCAAGGAGCGGTACTCGATGCTCGGCTTCAACGAGGCCGCGAACCTCGACAAGGGCTCGATGTGGCCGATCGCGTACGCCCTGCCCAAATTGGCCAAGGCCGACGAGGCCCAGATTGCGAAGCTCGTCAAGCAGGCGGTGAGCTGAGATGAACGAGACCGCGGTCACCACGCCGCACGAGCTCGAGATCAGGGTCGAGCGGGTCTTCGACGCCCCGCGCGACCACGTCTTCTCCGTCTGGACCGATCCGGCGCTGATCCCCGAGTGGTGGGGCGACGGCACGGTGGTAGAGGAGATGGACGTCCGGCCCGGCGGTCGCTGGCGCTTCCGCACGAGCTACGGGCTCGTCGAAGGCGAGTTCCGCGAGGTCGAAGCGCCGCAGCGGCTGGTGCAGACGTTCCAGAATCACCTCCAGACGCTCGAGTTCGAGGATCTCGGGGAGCGGACGAAGCTGACGCAGACGATGCGCTTCGAGACGACCGAGCAACGGGACACGACAATGCAGTACGGCGTAGAGGAGGGCGCGAAGAGCGGCTTTGCGCGCGTCGACGCGGTGCTGCAGAAGCTCAGACTCGAAGCGTGAGCCAGACGTCGGCGCCCGAGGAGCGGTGGTTGCCGATGTGTGCGGTTCCACCGTGCGACTCGGCGATCGTCTTCGCGATCGAGAGGCCGAGCCCGGCCCCGTTGCCCGTCCGCGCCTGATCGACTCGGGCGAAGCGCTCGAACGCATGCGGGACGAACTCCGGATCGAAGCCCGGGCCGTTGTCGCGCACGTGGAGCTCGACCTGTCCATCTGACGCGTTCGCATCGAGGCGGATCTCGTCGCCTCCATACCGGAGCGCGTTGTCGACGAAGTTGCCCAGCGCCTGCTCGAGCCTGAGCCGATCCCCGCTGACCCGGACGTCGTGCAGCTCCGGCCGCCGCAACGTCTTGCCAAGCTCCTGTGCCCGCCATTCGAAGCGGGCCGCGACCGAGGCGAAGAGGTCGTCCACATCGACGGACTCGATCCGGAGTGGCAGCTGCCCGCGATCGGCACGAGCCAGCAGGAGGAGGTCCTCCGCCAGCTGGGAGAGGCGCTCGGCCTCATACGACGACCGGCGGACGGCTGCTCGAAGCTCGTCCACGGTCGTCGCCTGCCGCAAGGCGAGCTCGAGCTCGGTGCGGAGCAGCGCGAGGGGCGTACGGAGCTCGTGGCCGGCGTCCGCGACGAACTCGCGCTCCCGCTCGAGCGCCGCTTCGAGCCGGTCGAGCATCTCGTTCAGGGTCTCGCCCAGACGCTGCAGCTCGTCGCCAGTTGGCGGAACCGGGAGCCGCTCACCCGGTCTGTCGGCCGAGACCGCCGCGGCTCGCCGGCGCATCGACTCGACCTGCCGAAGGGAGACCCCCGCCAGCAGATAGCCGGCGCTCGACGCAAGAAGTAGAGCAATGGGTCCGGCGATCAACAGCTCGTCACGGAAGCTCGAGAGCGTCTCGACATCGTTCTGCTCGGTCGCGCCCACCACGAGCACAGCACGTTCGCCGCCGCGCGTCACCGCCGTCGCCAGCAGCCGCGATCCTTCGTTCAGACCGGGGACCGAACGCTTGTCGGCGTAGATCGGGTGAATCTCGGCGCGACGCAGTTCGGTTCCGGAGAGAAGCGATACCCGGCCGAGTGGCTTCGTCGAGTCCAGGACAAGGCCGTTCGGTGCGAGGAGCTGCACGTAGCTCTCGCCTCGCTCGACGAACCGGCCCCCGTTGTCCTCTGCTAGCACGGGTCGCGGCTGGCGCACGAGAGCCGTGAGATCCTGGGCGCGCTGCTGCAGCTCCCGGTCGAGAGCGAGCGCGAGGTGCGAGGACAGCCGGAGATAGAGAAAGAGGCCGGTGCCGGCGAGCACGACCGCCATCGCGAACGCGAACGCGATCGTGACACGAAGCCGGATCGGCAGGCGGCTCACGCAGTGTCCTCCCGGCGAAGGCGGTAACCCGCTCCCCGGACGGTCTCGAGCGAGCGGCGCTCGAAGGGCTCGTCGATCTTGCGCCGCAACCGACGCACGTAGACGTCGACGATGTTCGAGCGGTTGTCGTACGCGAAGTCCCAGGCGTGCTCGAGCAGATGCAGCCGGGAAAGCACCTCTCCCGCCCGTCGCATGAACGTCTCCAGCAACGCGAACTCCTTGGCGGTGAGCTGGATGGGTGTAGAACCGCGGACCACATCCCGCGTCGCCGGGTCGAGCCGGAGATCGTCGACGACGAGAACCGCAGGGCGCTCGCCGTCGCCGCGACGGGCAAGCGCCCGCAGGCGCGCGAGCAGCTCCGCGAACGAGAACGGCTTGACGAGGTAGTCGTCGGCGCCGCTGTCGAGACCCGCCACGCGGTCCTCGACGGAGTCGCGCGCCGTCAGCATCAGTACCGGCGCCCACACGCCGGCCGCCCGGAGGCGCCGGCAGACCTCGAAGCCGTCGACGTCGGGCAGCATCACGTCGAGCAGCACTGCGTCGTAGTCGTGGGCCTCCGCCATCCAGAGAGCATCGGCGCCGCGAACGGCCACGTCGGCCGCCAGGCCCTCGTTCGTCAGCCCGCGGCGGATCAGGCTAGCCATCCGCAGCTCGTCCTCGACGATCAGAACGCGCATGAGCAGAGCCTCTCGACGGGTGATGAACGGCAGATGACTCCTGGATGACAGGCGGTCATCGCACGGTCATCTTCGCGTCCTACGGTCTCCGGTGACGCCACGAAAGGGAAATCCATGAAGACGCGCATGCTGCTCACCTGCATCGCTATCGCTCTCTTCTGTGCTGCTGCTGCCGGCGCAACCGGTGGGACGCCGCCGAGGCCGCCGGCCTCGAGCTTCAGCCCCCACGTCACGAACCCGTGGTTCCCGCTCGAACCTGGAACCCGCTGGGTCTACACGGGGGTCAAGGACGGCAAGCATTCGCGTGATGTGGTCATCGTCCTACACGGGACGAAGACCATCGACGGGATCCCGTGCGTTCCCGTCAGCGACCGGCTCTTCCTCCAGAGTCGGCTCGAGGAGCGCACGACGGACTGGTATAGCCAGGACTCCAGGGGCAACGTCTGGTACTTCGGAGAGAACACGGCCGAGCTGGACAGGCACGGCCACGTCACGAGCACCGAGGGCACCTGGCGGACCGGCGTCGACGGCGCGAAGGCAGGGATCTTCATGCCGGCAAACCCCCGCGTCGGCCAGACGGGGCGGCAGGAGTTCCTCAAGGGCCACGCCGAGGACCACTTCAAGGTGGTCGCGATCTTCGGCAACAAGATGCTGCTCACGCAGGAATGGACGCCGCTCGAGCCAGGCGTGCTCGACCACAAGTTCTACGTGCGGGGCATCGGCAATGTGCTCGAGCAGACCGAGAGGGGCGGAAACGAGCGCAACGAGCTCGTCTCCGTCACGAAAGGAGGCTGACCTCGCTCGCGGCCCGGAGCCCGCTGCGCAGTGCTCCCTCCATCAGAGCGTGCCAGGCGCCTGCTGTGTGCTCGCCGGCAAACATGATTGGCCCCACCGGGCGGGCTAAAGCCTCGTCTTCGAGCGGCAACGAGAGCGTTCGGGCCGAGTAAGCGCCGCTCGCCCACGGGTCGTCGTGCCACGTGGCGAGCAACGCCGGGCCGTCCGCGTAGTCGAGGTCGGGCCGGAGGCGACGGACCGCCGCCGCCCAGGTCTCGGGCCCCCGATCGACCTCGAGCCGGTCGAGCGCCGACGGCGTCCCGGCGAACGACGACGCGACCGGAGCCCCGTGCTGGGTCCAGGTCCAGAAGCGCAACGGCACCGAGAGCGTCTGGCTCGGTGCCGCCTCCGAGGCGAGCGGGAGGAACAGCTTCGCCGCCTGGCCGTAGCGGACGGCGGAGAGCGCGTCGCGCTTCCAGCCGGGCAGCGCCGGGTCCCACTCGAGCTCGAGCGCGTGCGGCGCGGGCGTTGCGATCACACAGGCATCGGCGGCGAACTCGTCGTTCCCGACGCCGACGACCACGCCGCTATCCGACCAGGAGACGCGCGAGACGGGCGATGACGTACGCACGTCGAGACGAGCTGCCAGCGCGAGGGCGATCCGGTCGTTGCCGCCCACGACACTGTGACTCGGGAAGTCGCCGAATCCGGCCGCGCCGTCGGCGAGCGCAGCCGCGTCCTGGTCGTCGAGCTCGTAGCCGGAGGAAACGGCGAGGCGTGAGGCCACAGCGGCGCGCGCGCCCGGCGACGGAACGAGACGGTCGATAGCGTCGGCGACCGAGCCGGTGCCCGGCTTACGCAGCGCCGCCCAGGCCGCGACGAGCTCGTCGCGCGAGACGGGCGGGCCGTCCCGCGGCTCTCGGTCGCCGTACAGCGTCCCCTTCTCGTACAGCTCGAGGCCCAATAGCGACGCCATCTTGCGCAACACGTCGTAGCCGGGGAGGACGAACTCCGCGCCGAGCTCGACGACCGCGCCGTTGTCGAGGCGCTGCGAGTGGACACGCCCACCGACGCGGTCGCGTGCCTCGAACACCGTCACCTCGGCGCCATCGGCGGCAAGACCCCCAGCCGCCGCAAGCCCGGCGAAGCCGGCGCCGACGACGACGACCCTGCTCAGGGCCGGTTACGTGCTGCCAGGTACGTCTCGTTGAACCGGTACGGCAGCTCGTCCTTCTCCGCGTACGTGCCGTGCGTGAACGCGCGCGACCTGACGCCCTGCTGCGCTCGCTCGCAGATGACGTAGTCCTGGTGGGCGACCAGCTCGGAGAACTCCACCGTGTCGCCTGGGTCGAAGCCCGGCTCAGCCATGACCTCGGGCCGGAACAGATAGTCGGTGATCATCGTCGTGTGCTCCGGCCCGCGGGGCTGGATCCGCGCCGCGATCACCACCGTGCCCGTCAGGTCGATGAACATGTTCGGGAAGACGGCGGCCCCGTGCATCGCGTTCGCTTGCTGCTCGGTCAGCCCCGGCATGACCGGGATCGTGGTCGTGCCGGTGGCCGTGTAGCCGGCGCCCTCGATCGTCACGCCCCAGTCGTCGCGACCCTCCTCGAACACGAGGCCCTTGCGGAATGTGGGCGCCACCGCCGAGAGCTCAGGATGGACGGTCGGGCAGTGGAGGCACTCGTTGTAGTTCTCGACGATGATCTTCCAGTTCGCCTGCACCTCGCTCACCGTCTGGTGGGCGGTGCGCAGCTCGTCCATCCGCCAGGGCTCGTACTGGAGCGGCAGGTCGCTCTGGCGCTCGAACGACGTGCGCACGTCCGCCTCGGGCTCGCCGAGGTGGACGAAGACGAAGCCCTGCCACGTGTCGACGTGAACCCGCCAGAGCGAGAGCGACGAGCGGTCGATCTCGTCCTCGCCGACGAGGGGCGTGCCGATCAGGTTCCCGTCGTACGAGTAGCTCCACGCGTGGTACGGGCACTTGATCGCGCCCTTCGCGTGGCCGCGCGTCTCGGGGTCGCAGATGCGTGAGCCGCGATGGCGGCAGACGTTGTAGAAACCGCGGAGCTCGCCGTCCTTGCCGCGAACGACGAGAACGCTCTCGCCGACGACGTCGACCGTGAAGAAGTCGCCAGGCTCGGGCGCGTGGTCGGCGCGCCCCGCGTAGAACCACTCGCGGAAGAAGACCTTTTCCCGCTCCAGGTCGAACACGTCCGACGCGTGGTAGTCGCGTCCGGGGAGGGTTGGCCGCCCGGCGCTCGTCATGGCCGATATGTAACCACAGGCACCCTTTGATCGCCGTGCGAGCCTTGACACATGGTGCGCTGTCGGTTTGCATTGTGCGATCATCCCGAGCCAGGAGGGAGGGCCATTGCATCCGCGTGAACGGCCGACGACAAGGCGCCAGTTCCTGATCCGGGCCGGGACGGTCGTGGGCACGCTCGCCGGCGCCGACCTGCTGCTGAGCGCGTGCGGGGGCTCAGCGAAGTCCGCCGCGACAACCACCGGGACGAACGGAGTGCTCATGGGGCCCGGCGGAATCCCGCTCGCGCGCCGCGACCATCCGGTGACGCTGCCGCTCTACTCCGACAACGAGGCCATCGCCGCCGGCATGGACGCGGAGAAAGGGCCGCTCCAGCTCTTCAACTGGGCCGCCTACATCAACCCGGCGACCGTGAAGAAGTTCGAGAAGGAGCACAACGTCCAGATCTCGATCACGACCTTCGAGAACGAGGACGAGGCGATCGCCAAGCTCACTTCCGGCAACGGGACTTTCGACGTCTGGTGGACGACGGTCGACCTCGTCTCACGCGCCGTCGCGGGGAAGTTGATCCAGCCGCTCAACCACTCCTACCTGGCGAACCTGAAGAACGTCTGGCCGGCGCTGCAGAACCCGTATTACGACCAGCACTCGCGTTACACGGTTCCGTACACCGTCTACACGACCGGCATCGCCTGGCGGACGGACAAGGTGAAGAAGGCTCCGGCCGACTACGCCAACCCGTACGACATTCTCTGGGACTCGCACCAGTACGCCGGCAAGGTCGCTGTCCTCGACGACCCGCGGGAGGCGCTCGCGATGGCGCTGCTGCGGCGCGGGATCCTCGACGTCAACACCGAGGATCCGGCGCTGGTCAACCGGGCGCAGAAGGACCTCTCCCAGCTCACGTCGATCGCGAACGTCAAGGTCAACACGAACGACTACACCGACATCCCCTCGGGCTCGACCTACATCTCGCAATCGTGGTCGGGCGACATGGCCGGCGCACCCGAGTACCTGCCGAAGGGAGTCAAGCCGACCGTGCTCGGCTACTGGCGCCCCGACGTCCACGCCGAGACTCAGAACGACATGATCGCGATCCTCCGCGGGGCGAAGCATCCCGTGCTCGCCCACACGTTCCTCAACTTCATGCTCGACAACCAGAACGGGCTCGAGAACTTCACCTGGAACGGCTACATCCCGCCGCTCAACTCGATCGACCCGGACAAGCTCGTCTCCCAGGGATACATTCCGGCGAACCTGAGCTCGACGATCGTTCGCCAGTCGGACTTCGCGAAGGGCGTGACGATCGACGCGCTGACGACGGAGGGACAGGCGCTCTGGCAGAACGCGTGGTCGACCTTCAAGGCCGGGTGAGCAGCGCCGGCGCCGGGAGCCGCGGATGACGCGGCGCTGGTTCTGGCCGTCGTTCGCCCTCCCCGGCGCTGTCTGGCTCGTCCTCCTCTTCCTCGTTCCGACGTACGCGGTGGTCGCGGTCGCGTTCGGGACTGTCGACCCGATCTTCCAGAACCCGGTTCCCGCCTGGAACCCGCTCGACTGGCAGTTCCACACGATGCGGTCGGTACTCGCCGAGTTCGAGCCCGGCCACACGTTTTGGACCGTCTCGGTGCGGACGCTCGTGTACGTCGCAATCTCGCTCGCGGGCTGCCTGCTGATCGGCTATCCGGTCGCGTACTACCTCGCCCGCCACGCACGGCGCACGAAGGGGATCCTGCTCGTGCTGCTCATCGTCCCATTCTGGGTCAGCTACCTGATGCGGATGCTCGCCTGGATCGGGCTGCTCCTGCCGGATGGGCTCGTGAACCGGTCGCTGATCCACCTCGGGGTCATCTCGCAGCCGGTCGGCTGGCTCGACGGTCGCCCCACGTCGGTCATCCTCGCCCTGATCTACGGCTACGTCCCGTATCTGATCCTGCCGCTGTACGCGGTGCTCGACCGGATCGACCGGAGCGTGCTCGAGGCGGGCCGCGATCTCGGGGCCAGCCCGATCCGCACCTTCTTCCACGTCACGCTACCGCTGAGCCGCAACGGGATCCTCGCCGCGAGCGTGCTGATCACGCTCCCGATGTTCGGCGACTACTACACGAACGACGTCATCTCGGGCTCGCCGCACACCTCGATGATCGGCAACCAGATCAACCTCTACTTCCAGGGAGGCACGCAGAAGACCGTGGGCGCGTGCCTCGTGATCGTGCTCTCGGTCTTCCTCGCGCTGCTCATGTCGTACTACCTGTGGGCCACGGTGCGAGCTTCGGCGGCGACGAAGGAGTCGCTCCTTTGAAACGGGTACGGAACTGGTTCGCGAACCCGTGGGGACAGCCGCGAGCGCTGGGCACCATCACATGGCTCTACATGGCGTGGTCGATCGTGCCCGTGCTGATCGCGATCCTCTTCTCCTTCAACGACGGCCGCTCGCGCAGCGTCTGGCAGGGGTTCTCCACACGCTGGTACTGGGGCGACCCGAACCTGTCGGTGTTCCACGATCCGGCGGCGAAGAGCGCGCTCGAGCAGAGCCTCAGGCTCGCGGGGCTTGACATGCTGATCGCGGTCCCACTCGGCGTCGGGCTCGCGATCGGCCTGACGCGGTGGCGGGGGTACGGCGCCAAGCCGGTGAACTATCTGATGCTCTTCCCGCTCGTGACGCCCGAGATCGTGATGGGTGTCTCGCTGCTGCTCGTGTTCGTGCTCCTCTACAGCATCCCGCTCGGTACGGAGGCGCAGGTCCTCGGCCAGGTCACGTTCTCGATCTCGTACGTCGTGATCATCGTGCGGGGGCGGCTGCTCTCGATCGGGCCCGAGTACGAGGAGGCGGCGCGAGACCTCGGCGCGTCGCAGTTCTCCGCGTTCCGGCTCGTCCTTGTCCCCCTGCTTGCCCCCGCTGTCTTCGCGAGCTTCATCGTCGTCTTCGCGCTCTCGATCGACGACTTCGTGGTCACCGACTACCTTTCGGCGGGTTCACCGACGCAGACCGTTCCGATTGCGATCTACTCCAATGCGCGCGGCGGCACCACGACACCGGCGCTCAACGCGCTCGCGACGGTGATGGTGGTCGTGACGCTGCTCGCCGTCGGCCTCGCCTACTTTGTGTACCGCTGGGCGGCGCGTTCGCAGCCCGGGACCTCCGGCAGGGCGCTCAACGAGATCGCGGCGCTGGAGGTGTGAGGTGAGCACCGGCGCCGTCGACCTCGTCCAGCTTCGTAAGCAGTTCGGTGAGGTCACGGCCGTCGACGGGATCGACGTCTCGATCGAGGCGGGTGAGTTCTTCTCGCTGCTTGGCCCCTCGGGTTGCGGCAAGACGACGACCCTGCGGCTGATCGCCGGCTTCGAGCGCCCCGACGAGGGGAAGATCCTGCTCGACGACGTCGACATGGCGGCCACGCCGCCACACCGCCGCAAGGTCAACACTGTCTTCCAGAGCTACGCGCTCTTCCCCCACCTCGACGTCTTTGACAACGTCGCCTTCGGGCTCCGGCGCGCGCGCGTGAAGAAGGCGGCCGTCCGCACGCGCGTCCTCAACGTGCTCGAGGCCGTGCGCCTCGGCGGCTACGAGAAGCGGAAGCCGGGCCAGCTCTCGGGCGGCCAGCAGCAGCGGGTCGCGCTCGCGCGGGCGCTCGTCCTCGAGCCGAAGGTGCTGCTGCTCGACGAGCCGCTCGGCGCGCTCGACGCGAAGCTCCGCAAGGCACTCCAGCTCGAGCTGAAGGGGATCCAGGAGGGCTTCGGGATCACCTTCGTCTATGTCACGCACGACCAGGAGGAAGCGCTGACGATGTCCGACCGGATCGCCGTGATGTCCGGCGGCCACGTCGAGCAGATCGCGTCGCCTGAGCAGATGTACGAGGAGCCCGAGACGGTCTTCGTCGCCGACTTCCTCGGCGTCTCGAACCTGATGAAGGTGAGTGCGGAAGGCGCCGAGGGCGGCGCGTGCCGGACCCGGCTCGGGGACTTTGCGTTGCGGGCAGGCTGCGGCGAAATCAGCCGGCAGGGCGAGACGCACGTCGTGATCCGCCCCGAGCGGGTCGTGATCGAGCCGTACGAGTCGTCCGGCGAGAACCGCGTGCCGGGGATGATCGAGCGCGTCGTCTACCACGGGGCGTCGGATCAGCTGGTGGTGCGGCTCGCGACCGGCGACCTTGTGCAGGCGCTCTTCGTCCGCGACGGCACCTCTCGCGACTGGGTGCAGGGCACGGCCGTGCAGGTGCACCTCCCGGCCGAAGCACTTCGCGTCCTGCCCCCGGGCCCGGCCGGCGGTGACGTGCCGACACCCCAGGACGTGGCGCTCGACACCCCGGCGGTCGAGGTTCCGGCCAGCTAGAAGGACCCCGAGCCTGTTCGCGTGGTTGACTACTCAACCAGCCACTACGAATACACCGCGCATACGAGCTAGGAGGACGTATTGATTCTCGCCAGCAACTACAACTTCGCCAGCTTCCTGTGGGACGTGCTGGTCATCTTCGCGTTCGTCATCTGGTTCTGGCTGCTCATCATCGTGTTCAGCGACTTGTTCAGCCGGCACGACATCAGCGGCTGGGGGAAGGCCGCGTGGATCATCTTCGTCATCGTCCTGCCCTACCTGGGCGTCCTCGTCTACTTCATCGCCAACGGCAAGAGCATGGGCGAGAGGGCCGCGGCGCGGGCGCAGTCCCAGCAGGCGCAGGCGGACGACTACATCCGCTCCGTCGCCTCCTCGGACTCGAGCGCGGATCAGATCGCCAAGGGCAAGCAGCTCCTCGACTCCGGCGCGATCACGCAGGCCGAGTTCGACCAGCTCAAGGCCAAGGCACTCGCGTCATAACGCACGGCTAACTCGACGGGTTGGCGAGGACGACGCGGGCGTCGAGCCCGACTGCGCCCTCGCCAACTCGGCGAACGAGAAGCGGGTTCACCTCGACCTCCGCGATCTCCGGGTGCGCCGCTGCGAAGCGAGACAGCGACGCGACCGCGCGGGCCGCGGCGGCCACGTCCAGGGGCGGACGGCCGCGGGTTCCCGTGAGAAGCGGTTTGGCGGCGAGCGAGCGGATCAGCGCCTCGGCGCCTTCTTCGTCGACGGGCGCCAGGGCGACGGCCGTGTCGCGAAGCACCTCGGCCTGGATGCCGCCGGCAGCTACGAGGACGAGCGGCCCGAAGCGCGCGTCCCAGCGGGCGCCGGCGAGTAGCTCGAATCCCGCCGCCACGTCCTCGGCTGCCTCGATCGAGAACGACTCGGGAGCGAGCCGCGCGGCAACGTCGTCGAAGGCAGCGGCCAGGTCGGCCTCGTCGCGGAGGCCGAGCACGACGCCGCCCTCCTCGGATTTGTGCAGGCGCCCCAGCGCCTTGAGCACGACCGGGTAGCCGATCTCCGCGGCGGCAGCAAGCGCCGCCTCGCGACTAACGACCGTCCGGGATGCGCCGAACGGAACAGCAGCCTCGGCGAGGACCGCCCGAGCGGCCGCGTAACTCGCGCTCGCCAGCGGCGCCGCGGCAGCCGGCAGCGGCGGCATCCGCGACGGCGTCGGGGCACCATCAGCGACCAACGCGACGACCGCGTCGACCGCGGACTCGATCACGCGGTAGACCGGCACTCCGGCCTCGCGCAGCACGTCCGCCGGCGGAGCGCTCTCGTGCATCGTGTGGACGACGAGCGGCTTGCCGCTCTCCGTCATCGCCGCGGCGAGCAACCGGGCGGCTCTCATCTCCGGCTCGCGCAGCTCCTCGGCGAGCGTCGAGTAGCCGCCGAAATACGCGGTGAAGAGAACGGCGTCGACGTCCTCGGCGTCGAGAAGCGCACGCGCTGAGCGGGCGAAGGTGAACACATCCTGTTCGCCGGCGCCTGCGAGGTCGACCGGGTTGGCCGTGGCTGCGGTCGGCGGCAGCAGCTCCCGCAGTACCGCTTGCGTCTTCTCCGAGAGCACCGGCAGCGCGATCCCCTTCCGCTCGAGGAGGTCGCTCGCGATCGCGCCGTAGCCACCCCCGTCGCCTAGCACCGCCACATGCCGACCACGCGGGCGGTGCGGAGCGAGCAGCGCCTGAGCTGTGTCGACGAGCTCGCGCGGCGTGTCGACGAGGTGGACACCCCCAGCGAGGCACGCCGCCTCGACCGCGTTGCGCGGGCTGGTGAGCGCGCCGGTGTGCGAGCGCGCGGCGCGGCTGCCCGCGGCGGAGCTGCCGACCGTGAGCAGCACGACCGGCTTCCCGGCCGTCCTCGCCGCCTCGACAAAGGCGCGGCCATCTCGGAAGTCCTCGCAGTAGACGCCGATCACGCGCGTCGCCTCGTGCTCGGCGAGCGCGGCGACGAGCTCGGTGACGCCGACGTCCGCCTGGTTGCCGATCGAGACCGCCCGCGAGAAGCCGAGGCCGTAGTCCTCGAGCAGGAGTCCGATCTCGAGCAGGACGTTGCCGCTCTGCGAGACGAGCCCGACCGGCCCGGCCGGCAGCGGTGTCGACGCGAGCTGGAGCTCGGCCGAGCCGTCGAAGACGCCGAGGCAGTTCGGCCCCACGAGCACCGCCCCGGCCGCCCGCACCCGCTCGACGAGCGCCCGCTCGCGCGCCGCTCCCTCCTCCCCGAGCTCGGCGAATCCCGCGGCGATCGCGACGAGCGCCCGGGCGCCCGCCGCCAGCGAGTCGTCGACCGCCTCCTCGAGCCCGTTCGCCGGCACGCTCAGGACGACGAGCTCCGGCGGCTCCGGCAGCTCGTCGAGCGAGCGATAGACGGGCATCCCGTGCAGCTCGCCGCCGTTGCGGCCGACGAGATAGACGCGCCTGCGGTGGGCGCCCCGGCCCGCGTCGCGCGCGAACCAGTAGCCCCACTTCGCCGGATCGGCCGAGACGCCA
>DASQCM010000213.1:0-14957 GCA_035634675.1 Gaiellaceae bacterium | reverse complement strand
AAGAACCTCCTCGAAGTTGTCGTCGGCAGAGCAGCCTGTCAGGCGCAGAGGACGGCGCCGCAGACGGTGACCTTCCCTGTCACCCTCTGGATCCCAACGGATGCCCTTCCCGTTGAGCATCGTCCCTTACCTGGAGCGAGTCAAGAGCCTGAGCCGGGGCGCCAGAGCGGCCCGTCGACGCCCGCTTCGGCATTGGCCGCCCGCGCGAGCACGAACAACAGATCAGACAGCCGGTTCAGGTAGACGGCCGCCAAGGGGTTGGTGTCGGGAACGGCGAGAGTCGCCCGTTCCGCGCGGCGGCAGACGGCACGAGCGATGAAGAGGCGTGCGGCCCGCTCGCTGCCACCGGGCAGGACGAAGCTCCTCAGGTCCGGCAGCGAGGCGTTCGCCTCGTCGATCTCGGCCTCGAGCCGGGTGATCGCCTCGTCGGTGACGCGCAGCCGGCCGTCGCCCCGTTCGTACGGGACCGAGAGGTCGGCTCCGAGGTCGAAGAGTTCGTTCTGGACGAGATCGAGGCCGCCCGCCCACCCGACGAGCGAGTTGAGCTCGTCCACGTCGCCGATCGCAGTCACGCGCGGATCGAGCTTCGAGACACGTGACCCGTCACCGAGGCTCGTCTCGCCCTTGTCTCCGCCGCGCGTGTAGATGCGGGTCAGGCGAACGGGCTCGTTCGGGTCGCGGGGCATCCCCGTAGCCTACGGCCGTGCCCAGACGCGCGACAGCGGCGGACGCCGACGCAATCGCGGAGGTACTCACGTCCGCACGCGCCGCCCAGTCGTGGTTTCCGCCGCTCCACTCGCCCGACGAGACGCGCCGCTTCGTTCGCGAGCGACTCCTCCCCGAGAGCGAGACCTGGGTCGTCGAAGAGGACGGCCGCATCGTCGCCTTCGCGGCGCTTCAAGGCGATGTGCTCGGACACCTCTTCGTCCACCCCGACGCGCAGCGGAGCGGGATCGGCACCGCGCTGCTTGAGCACACCGAGCGGCTGCGCCCCGACGGCTTCTCGCTCTGGACGCATCAGGCGAGCGAGGCCTGCGCGTTCTACGACGCGCGCGGCCTCGTCGCCGTCGAGTGGACCGACGGCGCCGCGACGATGGAGAAGCTCCCGGACGTCAGGTACGAGTGGAAACCGCCGCCCGATCCTGCAAGCCGAGGATCGAGCGGGCGATGACGATCCGCTGGATCTCGCTCGTCCCCTCGTAGATCTCCGTGATCTTCGCGTCGCGGTAGTAGCGCTCGACGGGGAACTCCTTCGTGTAGCCGTAGCCGCCGAGGATCTGGATCGCCTCGCCGGTCTGCCGGCGCGCCATCTCCGAGGCGAAGAGCTTCGCCTTCGCACCTGCCTCGGCGTGGGGCCGGTCGTTCTCCTTCAGCCACGCGGCCCGGTGAACGAGCAGGCGCGCGGCTTCGATCTCCGTCGCCATGTCCGCGAGCTTGAACTGGATCGCCTGGAACTCCGCGATCGGCCGCCCGAACGCGTGGCGCTCCTTCGCATACTCGCTGGCGACGTCGTACGCCGCCTGTGCGATCCCGACCGCCTGCGCAGCGATTCCGATTCGGCCGCCGTCGAGCGTCGCCAGCGCGATGTGGAAGCCCTTCCCCTCCTCGTGGAGGAGCCGGTCGGTCTCGACGACCGCGTCCACGGCGATCGAGTTCGTGGTGGACGAGTTCAGGCCGAGCTTCTCCTCGCGCCCCGTGACGCGGATGTGGTCGGCGTCGAGGATGAAGGCCGAGATGCCGCGCGAGCCGGGCTCGTTGGGATCTGTGCGAGCGAAGAGGAGGAACGTGCCCGCTGCCTCCGCGGTCGAGATGAACTGCTTGGCGCCGGAGATCCGCCAGCCGCCGTCCTCGGGGGTCGCCGACGTGCGGAGCGCGCCCGCGTCGGAGCCGGCCTCGGCCTCCGTCAGCGCGAAGGCGCCGATCAGCTCGCCCCGCGCGAGCGGCGGCACGAAGCGGGCGCGCTGCTCCTCGGTGCCGAACCGAAGCAGCGGTAACGCCACGGCGCTCGTGTGGACGGCGACGGTGACGCCGACTCCCGCGTCGGCACGCGACAGCTCTTCGAGCACGAGCACATAGGACACGAAGTCGGCCCCGGCGCCGCCGTATTCCTCCGGCACACAGACGCCCATCAGGCCGATCTCGCCCAGCTTCGCGAACACGTCGCGCGGGAAATGGTGCTCGCGGTCCCAGTCGGCCGCGTATGGCTCGACCTCGGCCCGGACGAAGTCGCGGGTGAGCGCCTGGATCTCCCTCTGCTCGGGCGAGAGCTCGAAGTCCATCAGCCGTAAGCGTAGAAACCGCGGCCCGACTTGCGGCCAAGGTGGCCGGCCTGGACGTGCTCGCGCAGCAGCGGACACGGCGCGTACTTCGGGTCGCCAAGCCCCTCCTGCAGCACCTCCATGATCGCGACGCACGTGTCCAGCCCGATCAGGTCGGCGAGCGCGAGCGGCCCGATCGGGTGGGCGAAGCCGAGCTTCGCGATCGTGTCGATCGCCTCCGCCTCGGCGACGCCGTCGTGGAGCGCCCAGACGGCCTCGTTGATGAACGGCATCAGGATCCGGTTGGACACGAAGCCGGGGAAGTCGTTGGCCACGGCCGGTGTCTTGCCGAGCTCCTCGGCGAGCGCGACGATCGAGGCCGCCGTCTCGTCGGAGGTCTCGCGGCCACGCACGATCTCGACGAGCTTCAGCACCGGCACGGGGTTGAAGAAGTGCATACCGATCACGCGGTCCGGCCGGTCGGTGACGGATGCGAGCAAGGTGATCGGGATCGAGGACGTGTTCGAGGCGAGGACCGCATGCGCAGGGAGTGTCTCGTCCGCCGCTCGGAAGACCTCCGCCTTCGTATCGAGATCCTCGACGACCGCCTCGATCAGCAGCGCTGCCGGGACGATCTCCTCCACCGGCGTGACGCGTCCGAGGATCTCGTCCGGGTCGGCGCCGCCCTTCTCCGCGAGCTTCTCGAGGCTCTTGCGCATCGTGGCGAGCCCTCGCTCCGTCGCGCCGGGGTAGGAGTCGTAGAGCGAGACGTGGCGGCCGGAGGCGGCGACGATCTGCGCAATCCCGCCGCCCATCTGGCCCGCTCCGACCACCAGCACGTGCTCGAAGTCCATGCCGCCGGAGGCTATATCGTCGCGACGTGGGCGTCGTCGATGTCAACGGAGGACGCCTCTGGTACGACGAGGCGGGAAGCGGCGAGGCCGTGCTGCTTCTGCACGGCGGGCTCGGCGACTCCGGGCTCTGGGAGCCGGTCGTGCCGTACCTCGCCGAGCGGTTCCGGACGATCCGCACCGACCTCCGCTTCTACGGGCGCTCGACCGGTCCGGCCGTGCCGTGGTCGTGGCAGGACGACTCCGTCGGCGTCCTCGACGCGCTCGGGATCGAGCGGGCCGCAGTCGTCGGGCTCTCGCTCGGCGGCAAGATCGCGCTCGACATCGCGCTCGCGCACCCCGAGCGGGTCTGGGGGGTTGCGGGAGTCGCGCCGGGGCTCGGCGGGCACAGCGGCAACGCATACAGCGAGGAGCAGGACGCGCGATACGAGGCGGCGGAGGCGGCGGGCGATCTCGAGGCGGCGATGGAGATCGACTTCGAGGTCTGGGCGCCGCTCGGCGCCGACGAGCGGATCCGGCAGCTGTGGCGCGCGACGCCCGAGGCGAACGACCTTCCAGCGGATCTCGAGCCGATCGCGCCGCCGGGCCTCCCGGCGAAAGAGCGCCTACACGACCTCGCGCCGCCGGCGCTCATCGTCACCGTCTCCCACGACCCGCCGGGCATGCGCGAGATCGGGCCGCTCGTCGCGGGCCATGCGCCCGACGCGGTTCACGTCGAGCTCGACTCGGACCATTACGTGACGCTACGCGAGCCCGAGCTCCTGTCGCGTGTGCTCCTGGACTTTCTCGTCGCGGCGGCGCCGAAGAACTAGGGCGCCGGCGGAGAGGAGCGCGAGCCCGGCGCCGATCCCCGCTCCGACCCACGCCCACGGGAAGCCCGCGCGCGGATACGAGATCTGCCAGCTGCCGACGGCGACGTCAAGCCAGGGACGCCCGCTTCGCCACTGCGCGGCGAGCGTCCGGCCGCCGTTGCGAAGCGAGAGGACGATGTTGTAGAGCCCGCGATTCTTCGGCAGGTCGATGCAGTACGCAATGGAGCGCGCGGTGTCGAGCGCATGCACGAAGGGCTCGCCGTTGGGCTTCTGGTAGAGCGTGTACACCCAACGCCCGTCGGAGCTCGTCACGCGCGTCATGGCGTAGCCGGACATCGACTCCTCGTGCTCCCGCCGGTCGGCGATCTTCCCGGGCATCAGCCGGTTCGTGCGCAGGTCGTATCCGCGCACCGTGTAGTCGGTTACATCCCCCGAGTTCGCGTGCGTGTACTGGATCAGGTACAGCCGGGACGCGGCCGGCGAGAGAGCGTCGAAGGAGAACGCGCCCTTGAGCTCGATCGTCCGGAGGACGCGCATCCGCCGCGCGTCGACGACGAGGAACCGGCTCGGGGATGCAAACGGCCCTCCGGTGGACTCGAGCACGAGCGTACGGCCATCGCGCGAGAGTCCCTGTCCGATCGTCGATCCGTTGCCGATCGTGGCGGTGCCCCACGAGCCGTGGAGCTGCATCCACCAGTAGACCTCGCCACGCGAGTCGATCTTCTCGAGAAGCGTTCCGGTCGTTCCCTCGGGGACCGGGACGTAGTGGAACTTCCCGTCACGAGTCGCGACACCGGCGCCTCCCTGCGTGACGAACTGCGGCCCGTCCGCGAGCGCGGCCGGCGCGATCACGAGGGCGCTGCTGACAACGGCGAGGCAGAGCGAGAGCCTGCGCATGGCTTCCTCCTTCAGACGACACCGCTGATACGCCGCGGGGCGCCCGGGAGGTCCAGGCGGCTCAGACTTCGATCAGCAGCGCATCTCCCTGGCCGCCGCCGGAGCAGATCGCGGCGAGGCCGAGCCCGCCGCCGTTGCGGCGCAGCTCGTGCACCATCGTGCCGAGGATCCGGCCGCCGCTCGCGCCGATCGGATGTCCGAGCGCGACCGCGCCGCCGTTGACGTTGGCGGTGTCGGGGTCGGCGCCGAGCATCGCGACCGAGTTGAGCGCAACCGAGCTGAAGGCCTCGTTGACCTCGACGCGCTCGACGTCGCCGATCGACTTGCCCGCCTTCTCGAGCGCCTGCAGCCCCGCGTTCGCGGGCGTGCGCGCGAGCCACTCGAACTCGTCCGCGACGTAGCCCTGCGCGACGATCGTGGCCAGCGGCTCCAGCCCGCGGCGCTGCGCGAACTCCTCCGAGCACACGACGACGCACGAGGCGCCGTCATTGACGCCGGGCGCGTTGCCGGCCGTCACGGTGCCCTCGGGATCCATCGCGGGCTTCAGGGCGGCGAGCTTCTCGAGCGACGTGTCGCGCCGGACCGATTCGTCCGCCTTCACCTCGCCGACGGGGACGATCTCGTCGTCGAAGCGGCCGGCATCCTGCGCGGCCGCCGCGCGCTCGTGCGAGCGGAACGCCCAGGCGTCCTGGTCCTCGCGCGAGACGCGGAGCTCGCGGGCCACCTTCGCAGCCTGCTGCACCATGTGCAGCTCGTCGAATGTCGAGCGGAGCCCGTCCCAGATCATCAGGTCGACCAGCGTCCCGTCGCCCATCCGGTAGCCGCGACGTGCCTTCGGCAGCGCATACGGCGCGTTCGTCATTGACTCCATGCCGCCGGTGACGACGACCTCGACGTCGCCGGCGCGGATCATCGAGTCGGCGATCTCGACCGCGCGAATCGAGGAGGCGCAGACCTTGTTCACAGTGTCCGACGGGACGTCGATCGGGATCCCGCCCGCGACCGCTGCCTGCCGCGCGGGAGCCTGGCCGGCACCCGCCTGGAGCACCTGTCCCATGATCACGTAGTCGACCTCGCTCCCCTCGAGACCGACGCGCTCGAGGCCGGCGCGAATCGCGATCGCCCCGAGCTCGGTCGCCGGGTAGGCGGCGAGGCCGCCGTTGAGCTTGCCGAACGGCGTCCGGACGGCGGAGACGATGACACTCCTGCTCATGCTTCCAAGTTAGCCAGCGAAGCTCATGCCGGGCTTCAGCCCGAGCGCGAACGCGACGATCAGCCGGACGGCGGCCTCGACGTCACCGAGATCCACTGTCTCGACGGGCGAGTGCATGTAGCGGAGCGGGATGGAGACGAGCCCCGTCGGCACGCCTCGGCGGCTGAGATAGACCGCATCCGCGTCCGTCCACGTGTTGCCGCGCGTGACCTCGATGCCGAACGGGATCCCCTCGGCTTCAGCCGTGTCGTGGAGCAGCTCGAAGACGTCGGGGTGGATCGTCGGGCCGCGCGTCAACGTCGGGCCGCCGCCGAGGACGATCTTGCCCTCATCCTCGTGATCGCCCCCGCGGATATCGGTCGCACGCGTGACGTCGATCGCGAGCGCCACGTCGGGCTCGATGCCGAAGGCGGTCGTGCGCGAGCCGGCGAAATCGCCCACCTCCTCCTGCACCGCCGCGACGGCGATCACCTCGCCGGGAGCTCCGCCCTGCTCGCCGATCCTCCGCGCGGCCTCGAGCGCGACGTAGCAGCCGATCCTGTTGTCGAAGGAGCGCGAGGCGAAACGCTCGCCGCGCAGGGCAACCGGGGCGCCGTGCCAGACGAGAACGTCGCCGGGCCGAACGAGCCCGCGCAGCTCGTCGCCGTCCTTCGCGCCGACGTCGAGGAAGAGGTCGTCGTAGTCGAGCGGCTTGCGGTCCTCGCCCCGCTTCCGCTTCTGGAACCGAGCGCCGACGACGCCGGGGACCGCGCCGCCGCGTGCGAGGACGTGGACGCGCTGGCCGAGCATCACGTGCGGGTCGAAGCCGCCGATCGGGCGCAGCGCGGCGAGACCGTCGTCGCCGAGGTGAGTCACGACCATGCCGATCTCGTCGATGTGGCCGACGAGCGCGAGCGAGGGGCCGCCGCCCGTGCCCGGCACGCGTACCCAGGAGCTGCCGAGGGCGTCGGACGAGACCTCGCCCACGGAGTCGGCGGCCTCGCGCCACACCGCGGCCGCCGCGCGCTCCTGCCCCGAGGGGCCGGGCGTCGTCAGCAGGCGCTCGAGCAGGTCCGGAAGGGCCATGGCTGCGCGAATCTACCTGCGCCCGTCGCCCCCGCTCCGCGGTAGCGTCCGGGCGTGCAAATCCGCACGCTGCCCGACAGCTATGCGGTCGTCCGGCTCCACCCTGGCGCCGACCTCCCGGACTGGGTCGACAAGGGTCCGTTCCGTTGCGTCACGCGCACCGACAACGAGGTCTCGGTCGTCTGCCGCGACCACGACGTGCCCGACGGCGAGAGCGTCGACCGTGGCTGGACGGTGCTCGAGGTGATGGGGCCGCTCAACTTCTCGTTGAGCGGGGTCGTGGCATCGCTCGTGGTGCCGCTCGCCGCGGCCGAGTTGCCGATCTTCGTCATCTCGACATTCGAGTCCGACTACGTCCTCGTCCGGTCGGCGCAGCTCGCGCGCGCTGCCGACGCCCTCGAGGAAGCCGGGCACGTGTTCGCCGCTTGACGGTCGAGGAGAGCCTGCTTACGCTGCGGCCATGACTTCCGTCCGCAACCGGTGGGCCTGGCGCATCGAGCGTGGCGGGAGCCTGCGCGCACGCTGAGGCGCCGGAACAGCCCGTCCGCTCGAATACGGCTCCGCGAGGAGCCTTTTTCATGCCCGAAATCGAGATCGCAACCGACCTGCTAACCCCACTCGGGGCGTACCTCCGCCTGCGGGAGGGCGCCGGCGGCTCGTTCCTACTCGAGTCGGTCGAGCGCGGGCGGCTCGGCCGGTACAGCTTCGTCGGCGCCGGCTCGCGGCTCGTCTCCTTCGCGGAAGCGGAGGCCCTCGGTGAACCGGTCGTCGGCTATCTCGGCTACGACGCCGTCGCGATGTTCGAGCCGACGGTGCCGCTGCCCGAGGAGGGTCCCGGCGTGCCCGAGAGCCGCTTTCTCGTCCCGGATGTCCTGCTCCGCTTCGACCACGCGCGCGGCGTAGCCGAGCTGCTGCGTGGCGAGCCCGGCGCACTCGACGGTCCGGAGCCGTCGCTTCCGCGCGGCACGGGAACCCGCGGGCCGCTCGTGCGCGAGCCCGCGCGGGAGGAGCATCTGCGCCGCGTCGAGGCTGCACAGGAGCACATCCGCGAGGGCGACGTCTTCCAGGTCGTGATCGCGCAGCGCGCGACTCGCCCGACGTCGGCCTCGGCGGTCGAGCTCTATCGGGCGCTGCGCCGCGTCAACCCGTCGCCGTACCTGTTCCTCCTCGAGCTCGGCGACCTTGCACTCGTGGGCAGCTCGCCGGAGACCGTCGTGAAGTGTGCGGGACGCCGCGCCGAGCTGAACCCGATCGCCGGGACGCTTCCCCAGGCCGACGCCGACACGGCCGCGCTGCTCGCGTCGGAGAAGGAGCGCGCCGAGCACACGATGCTCGTCGACCTCGGACGCAACGACCTCTCGCGTGTCTGCGTCCCCGGGTCCGTGCGGGTCGAGCGCTTCATGGAGCCCGAGCGCTATTCGCACGTCACCCATCTCGTCTCCGAGGTCGTCGGGGAGCTGCGCGAGGATGTGACGCCGTTCGGGTTGCTGCGCGCCTGCTTCCCCGCGGGCACCGTCTCGGGCGCGCCGAAGGTGCGCGCGATGCAGATCATCTCCGAGCTCGAGGGCCACCGGCGCGGGATCTACGCGGGCGCGGTCGGCTACTGCCTGCCGGAGAAAGGCGTGCTCGACACCTGCATCGCGATCCGCACGCTGTGGCTGCGGGACGGGGTTGCGCACCTGCAGGCCGGCGGCGGCATCGTCGCCGACTCGGACCCTGCCGCCGAGCACGAAGAGTGCCTCGCCAAGCTGCGCGCGCTCGAGACCGCGATCGAGCTGGCAGAGTCGGAGCAGGACGCCGCGCAGTGATCCTGCTCATCGACAACTACGACTCGTTCACGTACAACCTCGCGCACCTGTTCGGGGCGCTCGGGGAGGAGGTCGTCGTGCTGCGGAACGACGAGCTCGACGCCGATGGGGCGGAGCGGCTCGCTCCCTCACACCTTGTTGTCTCGCCCGGCCCGGGCCGTCCGGCGGCGGCGGGTGCCACGCCGGCGATCGTCCGGCGGCTCTTGCCGACGACGCCGATGCTCGGCGTCTGCCTCGGCCATCAGGCGCTCGTCGAGGTCTGCGGCGGCGAGGTCGGGTACGCGCGCGAGCTCCTGCATGGCAAGGCGAGCCCGGTCCGCCACGACGGGAGCGGGCTCTTCGAGGGGCTGCCCGAGCCGTTCGAGGCGGGGCGATACCACTCGCTCGCCGCGACCCGGCTGCCGGACATCCTTGAGCCGACGGCGTTCGCGGAGGACGGCGAGGTGATGGCCGTGCGGCACCGCGAGCTTCCGGCGGTCGGAGTCCAGTTCCACCCCGGGTCGGTGCTCACGCCGGACGGGCCCGCCCTCGCGCGCAACTTCCTCGAGGGCAAGCTGTGATCCAGCACGCGCTCGCGCGGCTGCTCGACGGCCACGACCTCTCGCGGGAGGAGGCGTGCGGAACGATGGGCGTGATCATGGCCGGGGAGGCGACGGACGCGCAGATCGCCGGCTTCCTCGTGGCGCTGCGGGCGAAGGGCGAGACGGCGGACGAGATCGCCGGCTGCGCCGAGGCGATGCGCGAGAACGTCCTGCAGGTCAGCCCGTCGCGCGAAGATCTCGTCGACGTCGTCGGCACCGGGGGCGACGGCGCGAACACGTACAACATCTCGACGGCAGCGGCCCTGGTCGCTGCGGCGGCGGGCGCGGCGGTCGCGAAGCACGGGAACCGCGCTGCGTCATCGCAGACCGGGGCTGCCGACGTGCTCGAGGCGCTCGGCTTTCGGCTCGAGCTGCCTCCGAAGCGGATCGAGCGCTCGATCGACGAGCTCGGCTTCGGCTTCCTCTTCGCGCAGGCGCACCATCCCGCGATGCGGCACGCGGCGCCCGTCCGCCGGGAGCTCGCGACGCGTACCGTCTTCAACGTGCTCGGGCCGCTGACAAACCCGGCGGGGGCGCGCGCCCTCGTCCTGGGCGTGTACTCGCCCCAGCTCGCCCGCACCCTCGCGGATGCGCTCGTGCAGCTCGACGCGACCCGGGCCTTCGTCGTGCACGGGGCCGGCGGAATCGACGAGCTGTCGCCGTGCGGACCGAACCTCGTCTGCGAGGTCGAGGGCGGGAGCGTGACCGAGTACGAGCTCGATCCGCTCGAGCTCGGGATCGAACGGTGCAGCCCCGACGAGCTGCGAGGCGGCGACCCGGCGACGAACGCGGCGGCCCTGCGCTCCGTGCTCGGCGGCTTGGACGGTGGCCACCGTTCGGCCGTGATCCTGAACGCCGCGGGCGGAATCGCCGCAGCCGGCCACGCGGAGGACTTACGCGAAGGAATCGCGCGGGCACGCGAGGCAATCGACTCGGGCGCAGCGGCCGCGCGCCTCGAGGAGCTCGTCCAGTTCTCGCAAACCGAGGAGGTGTTGTGAGGTTCGCCGACGCGCTGGCGCAGCCCGGGTTTGGCGCCGTCGCCGAGTTCAAGCGGCGTTCGCCCTCGGCCGGCGACATATCCGCGCACGCGCGGGTGGAGGACGTCGTTCCAGCCTATGAGGCGGGCGGAGCGCGGGCGGTGTCCGTGCTCGTCGACGCGGCGTTCGGAGGCTCGCTCGACGACCTGCGTGCCGCGCGCGCCACGGCCGCGGACGTCCCGCTGCTCGCGAAGGGCTTCTTCTTGCTCGAGGAGGATCTCCGGGACGTGCGGGACGCCGGTGCCGACGCCGCTCTGCTCATCCTCCGCGCCCTCGACGACGCGACCGCGGCGCAGCTCATCGCCGCGGCGGACAGGCTCGGACTCGACACGCTCGTGGAGGCCCACGACGAGGAGGAGCTCGAGCGCGCAACCCGCCTCGGCGCCGCTGTGATCGGCGTCAACGCCCGCGACCTCGGCACCTTCGACATCGACCGCGCCGCCCAGCTGGAACTTGTGGCCAAAGCACCACGCGACCGGGTCGTCGTCGCCGAGAGCGCGATTCACACGCGCGCGCAGGCAGCCGCCGCCGAGCTCGCCGGCGCCGACGCCTTCCTCGTCGGCACCTCACTCATGCGCGCGCCCGACCCCGGCGCCAAGCTTCGCGAGCTCCTCTCGCGGCCCCTCGTCAAGGTGTGCGGTCTGACTCGCCAGGAGGATGTGGAGGCCGCCGTCGAGGCCGGCGCGGATCTCTGCGGCTTCATCTTCGCCGAGGGGTCACCGCGCAGGGCCGAGACCGTCCTCCCCGTTCCGGAGACCGTCCTCAGCGTCGCCGTCTTCGTCGGCGAGCCGGACGAACGAGGCTCGGACCTCGTCCAGCTCTACGCGCAAGAGGAGGGCAAGGTGCGCGGCCGCGACGCGGTCCTGCTCCGCGACGGCGAGCCGGTGGCGCGCGTCGCCGACCTCCCGTGGGAAGGCGAGGATCCCGACCACTGGCGGGACGCGCGCGGCAGCGACGAGCGCCTCGTGCTCGCCGGCGGATTGGGACCGCACAACGTGCGCGAGGCGATTCGCACGGTGCAGCCCTGGGCGGTTGACGCGGCGTCGCAGCTCGAATCCGCTCCCGGGATCAAGGACCACGACAAGGTGCGTGCGTTCGTGGAGGAGGCGCGATGAGCGACTTCGGCGGCTACGGCGGCCGCTACGTCCCCGAGACGCTCGTTCCGGCCCTTGACGAGCTCGAGCGCGGGTGGCAGGAGGCTCAGCAGGACGACTCGTTCCGCTCCGAGCTCCACCACCTGCTGACGACGTACGCCGGGCGGCCCACGCCGCTGACGCTTTCCGAACGGTTCGCGCCGGGCAAGCGCCTCTATCTCAAGCGCGAGGATCTCCTCCACACCGGCGCGCACAAGCTCAACAATGCGCTCGGCCAGGCGGTGCTCGCGCAGCGGCTCGGCAAGCGACGGATCGTCGCCGAGACGGGAGCCGGAATGCACGGCGTCGCCGCGGCCACGGTCTGCGCGCGCTTCGACTTCGAGTGCGTCGTCTACATGGGCGAGGAGGACATGCGCCGCCAGCAGCCCAACGTCGAGCGGATGCGGCTGCTCGGCGCGGAGGTGCGCCCGGTCGACTTCGGCACGCGCACGCTGAAGGAGGCGACGAGCGAGGCGATCCGCGACTGGATCACGAACGTCGAGACCACGCACTACCTCATCGGCTCGTGCGTAGGGCCGGCGCCCTACCCGGAGCTCGTCGCCGAGCTGCAATCCGTCATCGGCCGCGAGGCACGCGAGCAGATGCTCGCCGCGGAGGGTCGCCTCCCCGAGGCGGTCATCGCGTGCGTCGGCGGCGGCTCGAACGCGATCGGGATCTTCCACGGCTTCCTCGAGGACGAGGACGTGCGCCTCGTCGGCGTCGAGGCCGCCGGGGCAGCGTCGCTGGGGAGCGGCCGGCCGGCCGTTCTCCACGGCGCGCGCTCCTCGGTGCTGGCGGACGAGGACGGCCAGATCGAGGACGCGCACTCGATCTCGGCGGGTCTCGACTATCCCGGCGTCGGCCCGGAGCACGCGTTCCTCCGTGACAGCGGCCGGGCCGAGTACCTCGTCGCGACCGACGAGGAGGCGCTCGCCGCCTTCCGCGATCTCGGACGTGCCGAAGGGATCCTCCCCGCGCTCGAGCCGGCGCACGCGCTTGCCCGCGCCCGCGACCTCGACGCCGAGCTGATCCTCGTCGGCCTCAGCGGCCGCGGCGACAAGGATCTCGCCGAGGTGCTGGCGCAGGAATGAGCGCGTGGGATCCGTCCAGGGCCGCCGAGTACTTCGACGAGTACGGCGAGCGCGAATGGCACCGGTTCGAGGACGGGACGACGCCTGGTGCGAGCGTGACGACACACACGCGGATGCTCGAGGGCTATATCCAGCCGGGCGACCGGGTGCTCGACGCCGGCGCCGGCCCCGGCCGCTTCACGCTCGAGCTGCTGCGGCTCGGCGCCCACGTCACCGCGCTCGACATCTCGCCCGGGCAGCTGGAGCTGCTCAAGGCGCGCGTCCCCGACGTCGACGCGGTCGTCGGCGACATCACCGACCTCTCGCAGTTCGGCGACGACGCCTTCGACGCCACGGTCTGCTACGGCGGCCCGCTCAGCTACGTCGTCGACCGCGCGGAGAAGGCAGTCGCGGAGCTCGCGCGCGTCACGAAGCCCGGCGGTCACGTCGTCGTCAGCGTCATGGGGTTCGGCGGCCCGGTGATCCACTACGCGCCGATCATCGTCGAGCTCGCCCGGCGCGACGGGCCGGAGAAGTCGCAGGAGGTCGCCCGCACCGGCGTCCTGCCCGAGGGCGAGGGCTACGGCCACCTCGCGATGCGCCTCTACCTCTGGGAGGAGCTCGAGGAGCTGCTCGCTCCCCACGGCGAGGTCGTCGAAGGAGCCGCCGCCGGAGTCCTCCCGCATCTCGAGGTTGACGACCCGGAGATCCGGGCTCTGCTCGAGGAGTTCGAGGAGCGGCTCGCCTATGACCCGGGCTCGCGTAGCTGCGGCGAGCACATCATCGGCGTGCTGCGCGTGAAGTGACTGCACGGGAGCCACCGCTCGCGAGCTTCGCGATCCCCGACCGCTTCGAGATCGACGGCCCTCTGATCGCGCGTCTCGTGACCGAGGCGGACGTGCCGACGATCGCACCGGCCTTTCGCGACCCCGACATCGGCGGCGAGAACGGGATGCCGCCGTTCGACGAGCCCGCTCTGCTCACGATCTTCCGCGAGCGCATGCCGGAACTGCGTGCGCAGGGGCTGCTGGTCCCGTACGTGATCGAGGACACGGCCGACGGAACGGTGCTCGGGGGCATCACGCTCCGCCACTTCGATCCAATGCGACACGTCATCGAGGTTGGCTACTGGCTGTTCGCCGATGCGCGGGGGCGCGGCATCGCCACGCGCGCGGTTCGCGCAGTAACCCGCGAGGCCTTTGCCTCGGGGCTCTGGCGCGTCGAGGCGTGCGTCCGAGTGGGCAACGACGCCTCCGACCGAGTGCTCGAACGGGCCGGCTTCAGCCGCGAGGGCTTGAAGCGCCGCTACCTGCGTCACGGCGGCGCACGCGTCGACGCGACGATCTACTCGCGGCTCGCGGACGAATGAAGACGCTCGTCATCTACCTGATGGCGGAGCCGGAGACTCCGGAGCTTGCGCGCGCGGCAGTGGAGGGCGGTGCGGACACGGTCGAGCTCGGCTTCCCGTTCTCGGATCCGCTCGCCGACGGGCCGGTGATCCGTCGCGCCGCCGAGCGGGCGCTCGAGCGTGGGATGCGGACGAAGGCGTGTCTCGAAGTGCTCGCGCGCACCCGCGAGCTGCTTCCCGACACGCCGCTGATCCCCATGACGTACTCGTCGCTGCTCGAGGCGCACGGCTGGGACCGCTTCGCGGACGATGCCGCCGAGGCGGGAGCGACGAGCCTCATCCTCGCCGACTTGCCCGCGGGAGACCGCCCGGAGCTGCGCCGTGTCCAGCTCGTCGCCCCCACCTCCACCGACGAGCGGATCCGCCTCGCCGGCGAGCAGACAGACGGCTGGCTCTACCTCGTCACCGTCGCCGGGACGACCGGCGCGCGCACCGATCTCTCCCCCGCGCTCGCAGGACTCGTCGAACGGGCGCGCAGCGCAACGGACGTTCCCCTGTATGCGGGCTTCGGCATCTCGACGCCGGAGCAGGCGCGAGCCGCTGCAGACCTCGCCGACGGGGTCGTCGTCGGCTCGCGCACGCTCGAGGCAGCGGAAGCGGGCCCGGCGGCGTTGCACGACTACGTCGCCTCTCTCCGCTCCGCCCTCGACTCTTAGAGCACTCTCACGCCGCGCTCAGGTCGCTCTTACGTCCTGCGCAGAAGATCTCTCCCAGAGTCCTTCCTCATGAGAGCGCCGGCCCGAGTCCGGCGCCGGCCAAATTCCCCTCAGCGGCCGGCGTCGGGCTTGCGGCTTCTGCGGGCGCGACACGGACGGGCAGATGGA
>DASQCM010000212.1:0-2253 GCA_035634675.1 Gaiellaceae bacterium | reverse complement strand
CCGCGACCGCCCACGCCGCGGCGAGCACGGCGAGCAGCGGCAGTCTGCGGCTCACGCCGCGGCGGCTTCGGCGAAGTCGTCCTGTGGCTCCGGCGCGCCTTCGAGCGGGCTCGCGTGCGGATACGCGTCGGTCAACAGGGTCACGTAGGCGTTCACCTGCGCCTGGTAGCGCAGCGAGTACGCGGAGTAGTTGCGCAGGCCCCACGGCGCGGCGCCGCGGGCGAGTGCGACGAACCACGTCAGGACGGCGGCGACGAGGAGCCCGTAGCCGAGCGCGGCGCTGACGAGGAACGCCGGAAACGCGAGGATGAGGCGGAAGCCCGTCTTCCACCGATTCTGGCGCGTGGGCTCCGGGACGACCAGGTCGATCGGATACAGCCCCTCCTCACCGGTGAAACCGGGGAACGGGTTTGCCACGAGATAGACGAACGCATACACGTGGAGCGTGTAACGCACGTAGCGCGTGATGAACCCGTGAAGGCCTCGCGCCGGAGTCCCGCGGAACAGCGTCACGAACCAGTTGGCGACCACGGCGAAGACGGTCACGATCCCCCAGAGCAGCAGCCAGACGATGTGCGGGACGGCGAGCAGAAGCCGGAAGAAGACGGTCACGCGCGAGAAGCGCAGGTCGTCGGCGTTGCCCACCAGCCGCACGACGTGCTCGGGCGGGCGGTCGACCTCGTGCAGCATCGCGGTCGGGTCGGCGTCGGGATAGCGATCGGTGACAAGGAGGAGATACGCCAGCGCCTGCGCGCCGTAGCCGATCCCGTAGGCGGACGCGTCGCGCAGCCCCTTCGGCATGCGGCCGCGCGCGAGGATGGCGAACCAGCCGAGGACGGCGCACGTCAGGGAGAGGGCGCCGCGGCTGCCGGCCGCCGAGTACCGGGTGCCGCCGTTGCCCCGGGAGGACCCGTAGCCCACGCTGAACCCGCCACCGAGCGCGGACGCCAGCACGAGCGCCGGGATGGCGAGGAAGAGCCGCAAGAGCGTCTTCCACCGCTTCTGAGGCCCGGGCTCCGGAAGCTTGAGGTCGATCGGGTACTCACCCTCCTCCCCCGTGAACCCGGGGTAGGGGTTGGCGACGAGGTAGAGATAGGCGTTGAGGTGCGTCCCGTACCGCAGGTACGCGCATGTCCACCGGTGCAGCGTCGGGGCGGGGCTCCCGGCGATCAGCGTCACGAACCAGTTGACGATGACGACGAAGATCATCCCGATGGTCCAGATCGAGATCCAGATCAGTTGCGGGATCGCGAGGATCAGCCGGAAGAAGACGGTGAGGCGGTTCCGCTCGAGATCGTCTTCGACGACGAGCCGGACGGGGTGGGCGTCCACGGCGGCCATGGCGGTATTCATGGCACATCCGTCAGACTGCACCAATGGCGATCGACAAGGAGATCGAGGACCGGATCGAACAGCCTGTCTCGGAGGAGGCCCAGCAGGAAACGCGCCTCACTCCGGCCGAGGCGGTCGCGCGGATGCGGATCAACGTCCCCGTCCGCGGCAACCGCAAGCTCCGCACGATCATCGAACGCGTCAACGCCGACGACCAGGTCAAGGGCTGGTGGCACGTCTCGAACGTCAACGCGGTCGCGCGGATGCAGATCAACGACCACTCCTGGGTGCACATCCAGATCGTCACGAACATCGCGCTCAAGCTCTTGCGGCAACTCACGAAGCACGGCATCGAGCCGGCCCTCGTCCGCGACTTCGGGCTCGAGCAGGACGACGCCGAGGTGGTCGTGGTGCTGTCGGCTCTCTTCCACTGTGTCGGCATGTCGATCAACCGCCACGGTCACGAAGACTTCTCGCTCTTCCTCTCGGAGCCGAAGCTGCGCCAGCTGCTCGACGGTCTCTACGAGGAGCCGGACAAGACAGTGATTGTGTCGGAGGTGCTCGACGCGATCATCAGCCACCGCTCCGACGGCCAGCCGCTGACGGTCGACGCGGGGATCGTCCGGGTCGCCGACGCGCTCGACATGGCTAAGGGCCGCTCGCGGATCCCGTTCGAGAAGGGCAGCGTGTCGATGCACTCGCTCTCGGCCGCTGCGATCGACGACGTGACGATCACGGACGGCGAGGACCGGCCGATCAAGATCGAGATCCTGATGAACAACTCGTCGGGCCTCTATCAGGTCGACGGGCTGCTGAAGGCGAAGCTGCGTGGCAGCGGGCTCGAGCCGTACGTCGAGGTCGTGGCGCACATCGACACGGAGACCGAGCAGCGCCTCGTGCCGATCTACCGGCTCGAGATCT
>DASQCM010000211.1:0-3622 GCA_035634675.1 Gaiellaceae bacterium | reverse complement strand
GATCCGCGCCGGATAGAAGTTGTGGCGGAGGAAGCCGACGCAGGCGCCGAAGATGATCGCGGACAGGACCGCCGCGTCGACCTTCCCGAGCGAGAGTGCGATCACGCTGAACGTGAGGCCTGCGATCGCCGAGACCCCGGCGGCGAGACCGTCGAGGCCGTCGAGGAAGTTGACCATGTTCATGATCGCGACGATCCAGAGGATCGTGAGCGTGATCCCGACCGCCTCGGGCAGCGTGTGGATGCCGACGAACGGCAGAGTGAAGCGGTCGATCCAGACGCCGAAGGAGACGAGCGCGACCGCCGCCGCGACCTGACCGCCGAGCTTCCCATACCAGGGGAGGCCGCGGAAGTCGTCGATGATCCCGACGCTGACGGCGATCGCCGCGCCGAGCAGCAGGCCCCGGTTCTCGTGGCTCATCGGGAGGAACGCGAGCGCCGGCACGAGTATGCCGAGGAAGAGCGCGATCCCGCCGAGGCGCGGCACGGGAAGCTGGTTCACGCGCCGGCCGCCGGGGACGTCGACCACGCCGAGCCGCCGCGCCATCCCTCCCACCGCCGGCGTGAGCAGGACGACGACACCGAACGCGACGAGCGCGCCCCAGAGAACCTCGAGGTGATCGGCGAGCTGGTCGAGGACGCTGAGATGCGGGCTGCTGGCCCCGAGCATCACGACGTCAGGGTACTTCGCCGCTCAGTCGGCGAGACCCTTTTCCCGGAGCTCCGCCAGCGCTTGCTCGGACTTCCCGAGCTCGAGCCCCATTCCCTCGAGGATGCGATCGGGCTTCGTGAACTGAACCTCGTCGTATTGCACGATCTGAAGACGGTTGCCGCTCGGATCCTGAACGTCGAAGAAGCGGCCCGGGAGGCTCTGGACCCCCACCTGCTCAAGTGCCTCGCGGACGGCCTCCTTGTCGTCGACGACGAGCCCGAAGTGGGGCTCCTCCGAGCGCGGTCCGCGTTCGAACAGGGCGATGAACTGGTCGCCCATCTGCAGGAACGCGGCGTGCGGCACGCTCCGGTTCACTGCTGTCGGCTCGAAGATGTCGGTGTAGAAGGCGACCGCCTCCTCCAGGTCGTCCACCTGCAAGGCGACGTGGTTGATCCCGACGAGACGCGGCTTCATGGGAACGGCAAGCCTAAGCGTTCCAGGCGACGACGATCTCCTGCTCGAGGCCGGGGAGCGGCAGCGACCGCGCCTCGGCCTCGACCGCGGAGCGCTCCGCCGGGGTGAGCCGGCGCCAGGGATCGACCGCCAGCTTCTCCTGGGCTCGGCGCCACGTCCCCACTATCTCGCCGCCGACGAGCACGGCCCCCGGCCAGACGCGCGGGGTCCACAACTCGGCGCGCTGTGCCGCGTCGGGAACCAGCAGCTCGCGGTCGGCTCCCTGGAGCAGCCAGTACGCGTCGCCGCTCGGCAGCAGGCGTGCCGCCGCCGACGCGCCCGCGGGCTCGCGGATCGCCGCTTCGTCGCGGGCGAGAATCCACGCGTCGCCGATCGGCGTCCGGACCGCAACGAGCGACCGCCCGAGCGTGTCGAACGCCGCCCGGCCCTCCGCCGTCCCGATGCCGGCCCACTTGGCGAAAGCGGCGGGCGTGGTAGGCCCGTAGACGTGGAGGTACCGGCGTGCGAGCTCGCGGCGCGCTTCAAGCGGTTCGATCTCGGGCCTCGGGACCGTCCACACCAGCGGCGCCCGCGCACCCTCCCAGCGGATCAGGAGGGTGCCCGTCGCAGTCGCGTAGCGCATCCGGTTTCCGACGCCGATTCCCCGTGCCACCTCACGGTCGGTCAGCCGGCGGCCGCGGAGGAAGCCGTGCAGAAGGGCGGCCAGGTCCTCCGCCCTCCGCCGGCCACGCTCGTCGTCCGGTAGCCGCGCGAGCGTGAAGATCGCGTGGTCTCGGGCCGGCACCACGAAAACGCTGAAGCGCGGGCCCCAGACCTGGACCAGCGCCCGGTCCTCCCAGCTCGCCGCATGAGCCCCCTCGACGCGCGCGTGGATCGAGAGGAGCGCGGCCCGCGGCATGCTGTCCTGCAGGCCCGCCCACGCCGCCTGCCGCAGCGAGCGGGCGCCGCGGGGCAGCCGCTCCTCGAGCCCTCCGACGCGCCGGCGGAACGCGAGGATCTGCGTGCGCGTGAGCTCGAGCGGGGACGACGCCATCGGCCGCCAGAAGATACGGGAGTAGGATCGCGCCGTGGCCGAGTTCGAGACCCCGACCGATCTCATCCACAACCGCGGGTTGATCGAGGATCCGGAGGCTTTCGCACGCGAGCGCGGCGCGGAGTCGTGGCTCTACCTGTGTGGCGAGGAGTTCGCGTCGATGGAGGGCGGAATGTCGTACGCCGACGTTGAGCGCTCCGTCCGCGTGTCCGCGAACGTCGTGTCGGACCCGCCGACGCCACTCAGCCTCGATCTCGCGCGCCGGCAGATCGAGGCGCTCGACGGCCTGCCGGTGCCGACGCTCGTGACCTGCCGGACCGGACCCCGTTCGTCCGCCCTGATCTACCTCTACGCCGGTCTGAAGTCCGGCGCATCTGCCGACGACGTCCTGGCCCGGGCCGAAGCGGACGACGCTCCATGGGCGAGGTCGGACGAGCTGCGGGCCTGGGTCACGGACGGGCTCGAACAGCTTCGCTGAACGATCGAGCGCGTACGGGCGTTGAGGATGTTGTTCCTTGCGCCGAAATGACCAGGGTGGATCCGCCCAGGGAACTGGACAGCGCAGAGGTGCTGAAGTTCGCGGTCGTCTCGACTGCGCGGCTACTTCGTGCCGTAGAGCCGATCGCCGGCGTCGCCGAGGCCGGGGACGATGAAGCCGCGCTCGTTCAAGCCGCGGTCGACCGCCGCGCAGACAATGTGGACGTCCGGATGCCGGCGGTGCACCTCCTCGATCCCCGGCGGCGCCGCGACGATGCACACGAGCGTCACCGACTGCGAGCCCGCGGCCTTGACCGCGCCGATCGCCGCGCAGCTCGAGTGGCCCGTCGCCAGCATCGGATCGAGGACGATCGCGTCCCGCTCGGCCAGGTCGTCCGGCAACTTGAGGTAGTACTGCACCGGCTCGAGCGTCTCCTCGTCCCTGTACATCCCGACGAAGCCGACGCGCGCGCTCGACACGAGCGACAGGACGCCGTCGAGCATCCCGACCCCCGCCCGCAGCACCGGGCACACCGCCACCTTTTTCCCCGAGATCCGCTGCGCGGTCATCGGCTCGAGCGGCGTCTCGATCTCCGCGGCCTCGGTCGGAAAGTCCTTCGTGGCCTCGTACGTGAGGAGGAGCGTGATCTCGTTCGCGAGCTTGCGGAAGTGGACGGTCGGCGTGTCCTTGTCGCGCAGGTAGCTGAGCTTGTGCTGGACGAGCGGGTGCTCGACCACCGTGAGGCGGCCGCTGCTCACGCCACGTATGTCGTGTAGCCGCGGAACCCCTCGTACAGCGGACGGCTCGCGCACAGTGCCTGCACCCGCCCGCGCAGCGCGTCGAGGTCCGGCGACTCGGTCAACGCCTCGCAGATGAGCCGGCCGATCTCGCGGAAGTCGTCTTCGTCGCAGCCGCGCATCGTCATCGCCGGCGAGCCGAGCCGGATGCCGGAGGTGACGAACGGCGACCGCTCGTCGAACGGGACG
>DASQCM010000210.1:0-4019 GCA_035634675.1 Gaiellaceae bacterium | reverse complement strand
GCCCACACTCCCCTCGCGGAAGATCTCGGCCGGGATGATCCCGGCGTTCGCCTTGCCCGGCGAGAGCACGCCCGGACAGTTCGGCCCGATCATCGTCGTCCCCTGGCCGCGGAAGTACGTGTACGCGCGCAGCATGTCGTGCGCCGGGATGTGCTCGGTGATGCAGATCACCGTGGCGACATCGGCGTCCACGGCCTCGTAGATCGCGTCGACCGCGAACCGGGCCGGAACGAAGATGAGCGACGTGTTCGCGCCGGCCTCGCCGACGGCCTCCGCAACGGTGTCGAACACCGGAACGCCCTCGACGTCCTGTCCGCCCTTGCCGGGCGTGACGCCGGCGACGAGGTTCGTGCCGTAGGCGCGGTTGCGGAGGCCGTGGAAGCGTCCCTCAGAACCGGTCAGCCCTGCGACGACGAGACGCGTGTCGTTGTCGAGGATGATGGCCACTAGGCGCCTGCGCCTTTGATGCCCTTGAGGACGACCGTCGGCAGCTCGAACCGGCCGTCGCGAACCCGGTCTCCGAGCAGCTCGCGGACGCGGGCGCGATCCTCTGCAGGCGTCTCCGTTCGCGCGAGCCACGCCTCGAAGCCCGTCTCGCGGACCAGGTACGCCTCCTCGGCGACGCGGAGCCCGGCGAGCTCGAAGAAGCTGTGCCACTCCGCGACCCCGTAGTTGCGGACGTGGCTCGGGTCGCGAAGCCGGTCGGCTTCCTCGGAGGTCTCGCTGACGAAGACGTTGTCGCAGATCACGACCCTGTGGCGCGCGACGCGCGTCATCTCGATCAGCGCCGCCAGCACGTCCGGAAAGTGATGCGCCGCGATACGACAGGCCACAGCGTCGAAGCTGGAGTCGGCGAACGGGAGATGGTCGGCCGGCGCGATCACGTCGGGCTCCATCCCCGGTGCTGAGTCGACGGTCACGACCTGGGCCCCGAGATCTCGGACTCGACGCGCCACATGACGTCCGCCGGTGGCGACGTCGAGGACGCTCACGCCGGGGCCGGGCTCGCACCAGGCGACGACCAGGTCGAGATCTTCGCCGGCGGCGTGCGTCTGGCTTTTCCGGTACGCGTCGGCGCGATCGCTCCAGATATCCGTCATGTCGCCTCCGCGGCGAGTTCCACGGCCCGGCGCGCCCCGTCGAGCATCGTCGCCTCGGGATAGATGTTCTCGCGGCCGGCGTCGGCGAGGATCTGCCGGCCTTCGTCCGCGTTGGTCCCATCGAGCCGGACGACGATCGGATAGCGCGACATGTCGAGCCGGTCGAGCGCGGCGAGGATCCCGCGCGCGACCTCGTCGCAGCGCGTGATCCCGCCGAAGATGTTGAAGAAGATCGAGCGCACCTGCTCGTCGCGCGTGATCACCTCGAGCGCGTCGACGACTCCCTCGGCGCTGCCGCCGCCGCCGAGGTCGCAGAAGTTCGCCGGGCGGCCGCCCGCCTGGGCCACGACGTCCACGGTGGACATGCCGAGACCCGCACCGTTGGCGAGCACTCCGACGTCGCCGTCGAGCCTCACGTACGTCACGCCCTTCTCGCGCGCGAACGTCTCGATCGGGTCGGCAGCGGTCGGATCGCGCCATTCCGCGATGTCGGGATGCCGCGGCAGCGCGCTGTCGTCGACCGTGAACTTCGAGTCGAGCGCCTTCACCTCGCCCTCGGGCGTGACGATGAGCGGGTTGATCTCGCAGAGCATGGCGTCGAAATCCACGAAGGCGCGGTACAGCTTCTCGACGATCGCGGCGATCTGCTTCTGCTCGGACGGATCGTCGACGCCGCCGCCATAGACGAGGCGCCGCGCGACCCAAGGCTGGAAGCCCTCGAGCACGTCGACGTGGAGCCGCACGAGCGCGTCCGGATTCTCCTCCGCGACCTGTTCGATCTCGACGCCGCCCTGGGTCGTGAACATGAAGAGCGGCTTCTTCGCGCCCCGGTCGAAGGTGATCGAGAGGTAGTACTCGCGCGCGATGTCCGACGCCTGCTCGATCCACAGGCAGCGCACGACGTGCCCGTTGATGTCGAGGCCGAGGATGTCGCGTGCCTTCGCCTCGGCGTCGGCCGGATCCTCGGCGAGCTTGACTCCGCCGGCCTTGCCGCGGCCGCCCGTCAGCACCTGTGCCTTGACGACGACCGGCCCTCCGAGCTCCTCTGCGGCTTTGCGTGCCTCCTCCGGCGTCGTGGCGAGACGCCCTTCGGAGACCGGGATCCCTACCCGCCGGAAGAGATCCTTGCCCTGGTACTCGTAGAGGTCCACCGGCGCCGGACACTAACGACGCGACGCCGGTGGACCGCGCAGTTCAGGACCGCGCTCTGCTTCTAGTACCCGTACGGGTTGGTCGTGGTCGTGGGGGTCGTCGTCGTTCCCCCGCCGCCTCCGGCCTGTGCGTGCTTGACGGCCCGGCCGGCCGCGTTCACGCCATACCACTTGCCGCCGAAGAAGTCCAGGCCCTCGCCGTTCGTCTGCCCGGCGGCCTTGTCGAGCTTGAAGTAGTAGAGCGGATGCCCGGCGTAGGTCACCTGCTTCGCTCCGGTCTTCCGCTTCGTCGTGCCGAGCAGCCCGGCCTTGACGCCGGTGCCCGCGGTCGGCTTGGCCGCCATCAGCGGCGGCCAGTTGGTGGCGCACTTGCCGTAGCAGGCGCTCTTCCCATTCTTGTCGGCCATGAAGAGGTAAAGCGTCTTGCCGGTCTTGCCGGCGAGCACCTTCCCGAGCTTCGTCTTGTGCAGGTTCACCGTGCCGCTCACAGCGGAGCCTTGATGCGTGACCGCGGCCGCGGCGGCGACGCCGGCGGCGGCGAGAGCGACTGCGGCGACTGTGGCCAAAACGACTCTGATCTTCATTCGTCTCCTCCTAACTGGTGTCGCCCGTGTCTACGCGCATCGTCGTGCGCCGGATTTGTAAGGACTAATAGCCGCCACCGCCCGACGAGCCGCCGGACGTGACGGGGTTCCCCGACGAGTCGAGGACGTACCAGGTGCCGCCGAAGCTCTTGATCCCCTGGCCGTTGGAGTCGCCGGGCCCCGAGTGCCCGAGTACTCGTACATGAGCCAGCCGTTGTAGGTCGGAGAGGTCTCGCCGTCGCTCGACTTCTTCGTGCCGAGTAGCGACGCATCGATTCCCGTACCGGCCTTCGCGCCCGAGCTTCCGTGCGGCAGCGGGAGGTCCGGCCACAGCCCGGTGCAGCCGCTGCCGTCGGTGCAGGGAAGGTTGGTCTTGCCGTCGGCGGTCAGGATGTAGACGGTCTTGCCGCTGCCGTCGACGACCACCGTTCCGACGCCCGAGACGTTGGCGGTGCTGAAGCTCGTCGACGGCTTCGCCGAGGAGCCGGACGAGCTGGTCGTCGTCGTGGGACTCGAGGAGCCCCCGCCACAACCGGCCAGCAGGGCAGCCAACCCGAGAATGCCTGCCGCCAGCCACGCTCTCTTGGGAATCACACGCCTTGGACTCACTCCTTGGAACTGGGTACTGAGGGCTGAATACGGAGGAGCCCGGCCACCGGTTCAGTCCGACGCAATCTCGCAGATGACCTCGCCGCTGGCGATCTGCTGACCGGGCTCCACCGAGAGACCGCGGACTACCCCGCTGCGGGGGGCGTGGACCTCGTTCTCCATCTTCATCGCCTCGACGATGCAAATCACCTGTCTCGCCTCGACCTCGTCGCCGTCGGAGACGCGGACGGCGAGCACCGTTCCCTGCATCGGCGAGACGACTGCGTCCCGACCGCCCGAGCCGCCACCGCCCTCCCGCACCCGCTCGCGGCGCATGCGAGCAAGCGCACGCCAGGCTGGCTCCGGCTCGGACAAGCGCACCTCGAACCGCCGTCCGTCCACCTCGACCGTCCGGACGCGCTCGACCATCCTCCCGTCCGGACCTGTCTTTCCTTGTAACAGGCCGTTACTTGGAGGGGCGAGGGGCGGCCTGCCGTCGAGCTCGGTCGCGCGGGCTGCGAGCTCGGCCGAGTCGACGATGCCGTCGCACGTCTCCCCCGCAACGAAACACGGATGCGAGAGGAGCGCCTTGTGGA
>DASQCM010000209.1:0-30828 GCA_035634675.1 Gaiellaceae bacterium | reverse complement strand
GCGCAAGGACGTCGCCTACGACCACAAGGCGTCGATGCTTCAGGACGTCGAGGCGCGGCGGCCTACGGAGGTGGACTATCTCAACGGCGGCATAGTCCGCTTCGGCCGGGAATACGGCATCCCGACGCCGCTCAACGCGGCGATCCAGGCGCTCGTGAAAGGAGTGGAGGCATCGTGGACGCAGAGCTGACCGCACGGCACGAGCGGGTGCGCGAGGCGCTCGAGCGGGACGGGCTCGACGCCGCACTCGTCTGCGGCTCCGAGTACACGGGCTTCGAAGGGGCGGTCACGTACCTGTCGGGCTTCCAGATCGTCCATCGCTACGCCTACGTGCTCGTGCCGCGAGAGGGCGATCCGGCGATCGTCTTCCCGGCAGAGGCGCGCTACGTCGGCGAGCACGGCGACTCCCAAATCGCCGACCAGGTCTTCGCCGATCGGCCGGGCGAGTGGCTCGCCGACCGGCTCCGTGGCAAGCGGGTCGGCGTCTACGGGCTCGACTACGTGCTGACCGTCCGCGACTACGGGCCCCTCGCCGACGCGGCCGAGCTCGTCTCGTGGGACGTGGCATTCGACCTCGCCCGGGCGGTGAAGTCCGACGCCGAGCTCGAGTCGGTGCGCGACAGCGTCGCGATCAATGTCGCCGGCTTCCACGCCTTCCACCGGGCCTGGGCGCCGGGCCGCACCGCCGCCGACGTGCTCGCGCCGGCGGAGGAGCTGTTCGTGGAGCGCGGCTGCGGCCGGCTGACGATGAACATGGTGCTCGTCGGCGCCGAGTTCGCGATCGCGCGCGACGACACGGTCTTCGGCGAGTTCACGATCCCGTCCCTCGAGATCGCCGGGCCGGGCGGACACTGGGTGGAGGTCTCCCGCGCGCTCGGCACGCCGGGCGACGAGGTGAAGCGGATGCTCGAAGCGTATGAGGAGTACTACGCCGTCGCGCAGACCGCCCTCCGCTCGGGCGCCACCGCCCACGACGTCCACCGCGCGGTCTCGGCCGGCTTCACGCAGCGCGGCTACCACCTCGGCCATGTCACGGGCCATTCGATCGGGATGACGATGATCGAGCACCCGAAGATCGGCGAGGCCGTCGAGACCGAGCTTGCCACGAACATGGTCTTCTCCATGCATCCGCACGCGATCGCAGCGGACGGCGTGGAGTGCCTCTACATGCAGGACACGTGGCTCGTGACCGAGGACGGCGGCGTCCCACTCGCGGGCCTCCCGATGCAGATCTTCCAGTAGGGTCGGCGCCGTGGAAGCCCCGCACGGCGACGAGGAGGAGTTCAAGCCGATCCTGCCCGGCGAGGGCGCGAGCGACTACGAGCGTTACCTCCGTACCGACGAGCTGCTCGCTCTCCAGAAGGCGCCGGACGAGTGGGTGCACCGCGACGAGCTCCTCTTCCAGACCGTCCACCAGTCGTCGGAGCTCTGGCTCAAGCATGCGTGGATGGAGGTGGAGGAGGCGACGCGGCTGATCGAGGCGCGTGACCTCGCAGGCGCGCTGCGACTGCTGCGGCGGGCGAACGCCGCCGTGCGCCACGTCGTCTCGTTCCTCGAGCACCTAGAGCTCATGTCGCCGTGGGAGTACCAGGAGGTGCGGCGCGTGCTCGGCCACGGCTCGGGCTTCGACTCGCCCGGCTTCCGCGGAGTCCGGCAGGTCTCGCCGGGCCTCTACGCGGCGTTCGACGCGCTGCGGCGCGAGCGGGGGCTGTCGCTGCTCGAGGTCTACACGCAGGGCCGAGAGCACGAGGATCTGTACCAGCTCGCCGAGGCCCTCATCGACTGGGACGAGCAGGTCGGCATCTGGCGCTTCCGCCACGTGAAGATGGTCGGGCGCGTGATCGGCGAGGACGTCGTGGGTACTCAGGGCACGCCGGTCGAGCTGCTCGCCGGGCTGATCAAGCACAAGATGTTCCCGGAGCTCTGGACCGTGCGTACCGACCTCACCGAGCTCGCCAAGGAGAGCGACCCGACCTGATCCCGCTCGATGAGATTCGCCGGGCGCGCGAGCGGATCGGCGACGACGTCCTCCGCACGCCGGTCGTCCCGCTGGGCACCGACGAACGAATCCGGCTAAAGCTGGAGTGCCTCCAGCCGATCGGCTGCTTCAAGCTCCGCGGCGCACTGTCCGCGGTCCGGGCGGCATCGCCCGCGGAACTGGAGTCGGGCGTCGTCACGGCGAGCGCCGGGAACATGGCGCAAGGCGTCGCCTGGGCTGCGCGCGAGGCCGGTGTGCCGGCGCGCGTGATCGTCCCCGACAGTGCACCGCGCACGAAGCTCGACCGGATCGAGGCGCTCGGGGCGGAGCTTGTGCCGGTCACGCACGAGGAGTGGTGGCAGGCCATGGTCGACCACGGTCGCGACGGCGTGGACGGGCTCTTCATCCACCCGTCGGGCGACGAAGCGGTGATGGCGGGGAACGGCACGATCGGTCTCGAGATCGTGGAGGACGCACCGGAGTTCGACTCGGTCGTCATCCCGTGGGGCGGTGGTGGATTGACGTCGGGGATCGCGAGCGTCGTCAAGGCGCTGCGGCCGCAGGTACACGTCGTGACCGCCGAGCCGGAGACCGGGGCCCCGTTGGCCGCGGCGTTCGCGGCCGGAGAGCCGCGGGAGATCGAGTTCCAGGCGTCGTGGGTGGACGGCGCCGGCGGCCGCGCGCTGCTGCCCGGGGTGTGGGAGCGTGCGCGCGAGCTCGTCGACGAGGCGGTTGCGCTCCCGCTCACGGAGGTCGAGGAGGCCGTGCGCCTGCTCGCCGCCCGCGCCCACGTCGTCGCCGAAGGCGCCGGCGCTCTCGCGCTGGCGGCCGCGCTGAGGCGCGACGACCGCTGCGTCTGCATCGTCAGCGGCGGGAACATCGACCTCGACGTGTACGCCCGGATCGTCAGTCCGGCAGCATCGGCATAGAGAAGCCGGGGTCGCGGCCGAGCAGGACGGCGCGCGTGATCGCCGCGCTGCCGTAACGGTCGCGGATTGCGTCGACGGCGGCGTCGACCGCCTCGTCAGGTCCGAGCAGGAGCTGGCGAGTCCGGTCGTCCTCGAGCATTGCGACGGAGCACCCGACCAGCGTGATCCCGCGGCGCTCGATCAGCGGCGTCGTGGTCGCGAGGAGTGCACGCGCCGTGACGAGGATCACCTGCGTGCTCGCGGTCGCGAACGTGAGGGTATGCGAGCGCGTTGCCCGCTCGAAGTCGCCGAAACGGAGGCGAAGCACGACCGTCCGGCCGACGCGCCCTGCCGTCCGAAGCCGCCGAGTGATCCGGTCGACGATCCCGACAAGCGTCGCGTCGATCGTCTCGGCCGAATGTCGCCCGCGCCCGATCGCGCGCTGCGAGCCGATCGAGCCGCGCCGCTTTCCCGGCTCCACGCGCCGGAAATCGCGGTTGCGTGCGAGCGCGTGCAGCTGGCGGCCCGTCGCCCGGCCGAGCATCGCGACGAGCGTGGACTCCGAGAGGGCGGCAAGCTCGCCGACCGTCCGAACGTTCCACGCCTGCAGCCGCCGCGCGGTCGCCGGGCCGACGCCCCACACGCAGTCGACCGGCAGGGGGTGGAGGAACTCGAGCTCGCGGTCCGGGGGTACGGCTATCAGGCCGTCGGGCTTCGCAACGCCGCTTGCGACCTTCGCGAGGAACTTCGTGCGGGCGATGCCGACGGTGACGGGCAGCCCCACCCGGTCGCGTACCGCGGCACGCAGCCGCACGGCGATCTCGACCGGCGTGCCGGCGATCCGCTCCATTCCGCGCACGTCCAGGAACGCCTCGTCGATCGACAGGCCCTCGACGACGGGCGACGCGTCCTCGAAGACCGCGAACATCGCGCGGCTTGCCTCAACGTATGCGGTGTGCCGCGGCGGCACGACGATGGCGTCGGGGCAGAGGCGCCGCGCCTGCCGCCCGCCCATCGCAGTGCGGATCCCGTAGGCCTTCGCCTCGTAGCTCGCCGCGAGCACGACGCCGCCGCCGACGATGACCGGCCGGCCGCGGAGCCTGGGGTCGTCCCGCTGCTCGACCGACGCGAAGAACGAATCCGCATCCGCGTGCAGGACGAACATATGTTCGTGATACTACAACTCGGCGAGCGCGATGTTGAAGCGGTCGATCTCGTCGGCGGTGTTGTAGTGGATGAGCCCGACGCGGACCGCGCTGTCCGGATACGGGAGCTTCTCGCGCAGCCCGAGCGAGTACCAGTTGTCGTGCGCCCAGACGCCGAAGCCCTGCTCGGCCATCCGTGCTGCGACGTCGGCCGCGGGGAGGCCGTCCACGTTGAGCAGGAACGTCGGCACTCTCCCGTCCATCGACTGCAGCCCGTAGACGGTGACCGAGTCGGGAAGTCCGTCGAGGAAGCGCTGCCCGAGCTCGCGCTCGTACTCCGCGATGGCGGGCATGCCGCCGAGCGACTCGAGGTAGCCGATCGTCGCCGAGAAGCCGGCGAGGAGCTCGTACGGCGCGGTGCCCGGCTCGAACCTCCGCCCGACCGGATGCGACGACGCCGGCCGCGCCTTGTACGGGTGCCACGACTCGAGCAGCTCGTGCCTGCCGTATGCGAGCCCGAGGTGCGGGCCGCAGAACTTGTAGGCCGAGCAGATGAAGAGGTCGCAGCCGAGAGCTCGAACGTCCGTCGGCACGTGTGCGGCGTACTGCACCGCGTCGACCCAGCAGAGCGCGCCGACGGAGTGGGCGAGCTCCGACACGCGCGCGACGTCCACGATCGTGCCGACCGCGTTCGACGAGGCGACGCACGCGACGACGCGGACACGATCGTCCAGCTTCTGCTCGAGATCGTCGTAGTCGAGGCGCAGGTCGGGCGTGACGTCCACCCATTCGAGCTCGAAGCCGCGATCGGCGGCGAGCTCCACCCAGGGCGACACGCCGCCGTCGTGGTCGAGCCGCGAGACGAGGATGCGGTCGCCCTCGCCCCAGTCGCGCGCGGCGGTTCGCGACAGCGCAAAGTCGAGCACGGTCATGTTCTGGCCGAAGATCACGTCGTCGGCAGAGCAGTTCAGGAAGCGCGCGGCGTCGTCGCGGGCCGTGGCGAGGATCCGCTCGACCCGGTGGCTCGTCTCGTAGAGCGCGCCGATGTTCGCCGAGGCGTCGCGCAGCGTGCGGGCGATCGCGTCGCCGACCTCGTCCGGCACCTGCGAGCCGCCAGGCGCGTCGAGGAACACGAAGCCGCCGTCGCCCAGCGACGAGAAGCGGGCGCGCGCAGCATGGACGTCCAGTACGGTCGCGGCCATGGACCGAGCCTACCCTCGCCTAATCCTCGGCTGTGGCAACTTCGGTGGCATCGGCTCCGCGCCCGCCTTCTTCGGCCGGGGCGAGACCAAAGAGCAGGCCTTCGAGCTCATGGACGCGGCCTGGGCCAAAGGCATCACGTGGTTCGACACCGCGGATGCATACGGCGGCGGCCGTAGCGAGACGTACATCGGGGAGTGGATCCGCTCGCGTCGCCACCACGGGCTGCGGCTAACGACGAAGACCTTCAACCCGATGAACGAGGGCGAGGATCACGGACTGGCGCCGGCGCGCGTGCGACGGCAGATCGACTCGAGCCTAAGGCGGCTCGGCGTCGAGCGCGTCGACCTCTACCTCGCCCACGACTGGGACCCCGACGTGCCGGTGGCCGAAGTCGTCGGCGTGTTCGACGAGCTCGTCGCGGGAGGCAAGATCGGCGCCTACGGGTTCAGCAACGTCGACGCGGCGCAGCTCCGGCGGGTACTCGGCCTCGGGAACGTCGGCGCTGTCCAGAACTCGTACTCGCTGCTCGACCGTGAGGTCGAGCGCGACGTGCTTCCCCTCTCCGCGGAGATGCACGTCTGGTTCCAAGCGTTCAGCCCTCTCGCGGGCGGCTGGCTGACCGGAAAGTACCGCCGCGACGCTGAGGCGCCGGAGGGCTCGCGGATGACGATGCGCCCCGGCCCGTATGAGCACCTCCGGGACGACCGTGTGTACAACGCACTCGAGCAGCTCGAACGCAGAGGAAACCCGGCCACGCTGGCGTTCGCGTGGTTGCTCGGCGACCGTCGTGTCTCGGTCGTCGTGGGCCCGCGCCGCCCGGAGCACCTGCGTCCGGCGCTCGCCGCTTTGGCCGACCCGTTGACGCCGGGACAACGGGAGGAGTTAGCCGCGCTGTTCTAGCGGGACGAACTCGCGCTCGTCGTAGCCCGTGTAGATCTGCCGCGGGCGCGCGATCTTCTGCTCCGGGTCGGAGAGCATCTCCTCCCACTGTGCGAGCCAGCCCGGCAGGCGCCCCAGAGCGAACAGCACCGTGAAGTAGTCGGTCGGATAGCCCATCGCCTGGTAGATGAGGCCCGAGTAGAAGTCGACGTTCGGGTAGAGCTTGCGCGAGACGAAGTAGTCGTCCTCGAGCGCGATCCGCTCCAGCTCGAGCGCGATCTCGAGCTTCGGATTGAGGCCCGTCTCCGCGAACACGTCGTCGGCGACACGCTTGATCAGCTTTGCGCGCGGGTCGTAGCTCTTGTACACGCGGTGGCCGAAGCCCATCAGCCGCCCGTGCCCCGCCTTCACGGACTCGATGAAGTCGGGCACGCGGTCGACGGTGCCGATCTCGTCGAGCATGCGCAGCACCGCCTCGTTCGCGCCCCCGTGCAGCGGCCCGTACAGGGCGGCGATCCCGGCCGACACGGCCGAGAACGGATCCACCTGCGTCGAGCCGACCCCGCGCACCGCATTCGTCGAGGCGTTCTGCTCGTGGTCGGCGTGCAGGACGAGGAGGATCTCGAGCGCACGCTGCAGCACCGGATTCGGCTCGTGGCGGCCGCCGATCTCGAACGTCATGTTCACGAAGTTGCCGATGTAGTCGAGGTCGTTCCGCGGGAAGACGTAGGGCAGCCCGCGGCTATGGCGGAAGACCCAGGCGGCGATGGTCGGGAACTTCGCCATCAGCCTCAGCCGCTGCAGCCGGCGGCTCTCGGCGTCCCCGATCTCCTTCGCGTCGGGGTAGAACGTCGAGAGCGCCGCGACCGCGCCGAGCAGCATCCCCATCGGGTGCGCGTCGTGCCGGAAGCCGTCGAGGAACTGGGTCACGTTCGTGTGCACGTACGTGTGGACGCGCACGTCCTCCTGCCAGGCCTCGAGCTGCTCGTGGGTCGGCAGCTCGCCCTCGAACAGGAGCCACGCCGTCTCGAGGAAGCTCGCCTGCTCCGCGAGCTGCTCGATCGGATAGCCGCGGTAGCGGAGGATGCCCGCGTCGCCGTCGATGTACGTGATCCCGCTCCGCGTCGACGCGGTGTTGAGGAAAGCCGGGTCGTACGACATCAGGCCCAACTGACGGAGGTCGGTGGCGCGGATCGTCCCGTCCGAGATCGGGATCTCGACCTCGTCTCCGGTGCGGTTGTCCCTGATCGTCAGCGTCTCGTCGGCCACCGGCTGACCTTAGCGACGGCCCGACTACGATCGGTCGCGCATGGAGCCGCCGATCGTCTGGACGCCGAGCCCCGAGCGCATCGCGTCCGCCACGATCACGCGCTACCGCGAGTGGCTGAACGAGACGCGCGGCCTCGAGCTCGAGGGCTATCCCGACCTGTGGCAATGGTCGGTCGACGAGCTGGACGGCTTCTGGGGATCGATCTGGGAGTTCTTCGAGGTCCAGGCGAGCGAGCCGTACGTGCGCGTGCTCACGACGCGCGAGATGCCCGGCGCGGACTGGTTCCCCGGCGCACGACTGAGCTACGCGGAGCACGTCTTCCGCGGCCGCGATGACTCCGAGGTGGCGATCCGCCACGCCTCGGAGCTACGCCCGCTCGGCGAGTGGACGTGGGGCGAGCTGCGAGCTCGCGCCGGGGCGGTGGCGGCAGCGCTGCGCGAGTCCGGCGTCGTGGCCGGCGACCGCGTCGCCGCCTACCTCCCGAACATCCCCGAGACGGTCGCGGCCTTCCTCGGCTGCGCGAGCATCGGCGCGACCTGGTCGAGCTGCGCGCCGGAGTTCGGCGTCCGCAGCGTCGTCGACCGCTTCGCCCAGATCGAGCCGAAGGTTCTCCTCGCCGTCGACGGCTACCGCTACGGCGGCAGGGACTTCGACCGCGCGGAGGCGATCGCGCAGCTACAGCGAGAGCTGCCCACACTCGAGCGGACGTTCGTGCTCCCCTATCTGGCCGGCGGCGACTGGGAGCTGCCGACCGCCGAACTCGAGCCCGAGCAGCTCCCCTTCGACCATCCGCTCTGGGTGCTCTACAGCTCCGGCACGACCGGCTTGCCGAAGGCGATCGTGCACGGCCAGGGCGGCATCCTCCTCGAGCACCTGAAGAAGCTTCGCCTCCACCTCGACGCGCGGGCCGGCGACCGGCTCTTCTGGTTCACGACCACGGGCTGGATGATGTGGAACTTTCTCGTCGGGGGCCTCCTCTCGGAGGCCTCGATCGTCCTCTTCGACGGGAATCCGGCCCACCCGGACCTCGGAACACTCTGGGATCTTTCCGACGCGGCCGGGATCACGACCTTCGGAACGAGCGCCGGCTACATCGCGGCTTGCCAGAAGGCGGGCGTGGAGCCGAAGGCCGGCCGCGACCTCTCGCGCCTGGACAGCGTCGGCTCCACGGGGTCGCCGCTCGCTCCCGAGGGATTCGACTGGGTGCGCAACCGCCTCGGCGAGGACGTCTGGCTCTTCTCCACCTCCGGCGGCACCGACGTCTGCACCGCGTTCGTCGGCGGCGTGCCGACGCTGCCGGTCTACCGCGGCGAGCTGCAGGCGCGCGCGCTCGGAGCGAGCGTCGAGGCCTGGAGCGAGGACGGACGGCCGCTGGTCGGCGAGGTCGGCGAGCTCGTCATCACCGAGCCGATGCCGTCGATGCCTCTCTATCTCTGGGGCGACGAGGACGGGTCGCGCTACCGCGAGAGCTACTTCTCGACCTTCCCCGGCGTCTGGCGGCACGGAGACTGGATCGAGATCACCGCGCGAGGGACGGCGATCATCACCGGCCGGTCTGACGCGACGATCAATCGCGGTGGCGTGCGGATGGGGACGAGCGAGCTGTACCGCAGCGTGCTCGCGCTCGAGGAGATCCTCGACGCGCTCGTCGTGGACGTCCCCGCCGGCGACGGCAGCCGAATGACGCTGTTCGTCGTCCTCCGCGATGGCTCAGCCCTCGACGAGAGCCTCGAGTCGGAGATCCGCCGCCGCATCCACGAGGATTGCTCGCCGCGCCACGTCCCCGACGAGGTGGTCGCCGCCCCGGAGATTCCCCGCACGCTGTCGGGGAAGATCCTCGAAGTGCCGGTGAAGCGGCTGCTGATGGGCGCGGCGGCGGACGAGGTCGCAAGCCGGGACTCGCTCGCGAACCCCGCAGCGCTCGACTGGTTTGCCCAGCTTGCGAGTAGCCAACAACTCCCTAACTAATGCCCGCGCCAAGCGTCCAAATGCTACGAACGGGTGGCAGCAACGCCACCTTTGAGATACCTTCCCCCCCGCGGCTGTGACTGTACGCGTCGACACCCCGACCACCATCGATGTTCCGCTCGACGTGCCGGAGGAGCCGGAGGCAGTAAAGGCACGCGGCTACTGGGAGCTCGTCTGGATCCGCTTCCGCCGCGACAAGCTGGCGCTCGGCAGCGTCGGCTTCATCATCTTCCTCTTCATCGCCGCCTTCATAGGCGCGCCGGTTGCAGCTCACCTGCTCGGCCACGGGCCGGACGCCCAGTTCGGCTACGGCGTGACGTACCCGGGCCCGGTGCCCGTCGGGCCCTGGAAGCACATCCCCGCCTTGCCGTACTTCGCGGGAGAGCATCCGCCCGCCTCCCTCGTGAACCAGTACGGGCACACCTTCCTCGTCATGGGCGGCGCCGACAATCTCGGCCGCGACATGTTCCTGCGCATCCTCTACGGCGCGCAGGTGTCGCTCGAGGTCGGCGTCTTCGCCACCCTCGGCTCGGTTTTCATCGGCGTCGTGATGGGCCTCATCGCCGGCTATTTCCGCGGCTGGATCGACACGGTCATCTCGCAGATGATCAACATCGTGATGGTGTTCCCGTACCTCCTCTTCATCATCGCGCTGCAGATCGTCGCCGGGAACAAGCTCAACTCCATCACGCTCGGCTTCCTGCCGAACGGCGTCTTCGAGCTGTCCCTGATCCTCACGGCGTTCGGCTGGTTCTACCCGGCCAGGATCATGCGCGGGGTCACGTTCTCGCTGCGTGAGAAGGAGTTCATCGAGGCTGCGCGGATGACGGGGGCGAGCGATTGGCGAATCATGCGCTCGCACCTCCTGCCGCACCTCGTTGCGCCGATCATCGTGTACTCGACCATCCTCGTCGCGACGAACATCCTCGCGGAGGCCGGCCTCTCCTTCCTCGGACTGGGCATCAAGCCGCCGACGCCTAGCTGGGGCAACCTGCTTGCGCAGGCGCCGGCGTTCTACCAGACCGACGTCTGGATCCTGATCTTCCCGGGCCTCGCCATCCTCTTCACGACGATCGCGTTCAACCTCTTCGGCGACGGCCTGCGTGACGCGTTCGACCCGCGCGGCACGATCTAACTCTTTCGACACGAAATCGTCTCAGTAGTCGCTGGTGTCTCTCACTCACCTCAACCGGGCCGTTCGTGAGGGCGAGCGGACCCGCGATGGAAGGAGTCAAATGCGCAGGAAGCATGTGCTCTCCCTGCTGATGTTGTGCACGGGAGTTGCGTTGCTCATCGCGGCGACGACCGTCGGGGTTGCCTCTTCTGCCACGCAGAAGTCCGGCTCCGCGAAGTCGCTCCGCGGCGGCACGCTCAACGTGGCCCAGTCGGCTGGTGCGTTCGACACGCTCGACCCGGGCCTCGCGTACGTCACGAACGACTGGGAAGTGCTCTACTCGACGCAGCTGCTGCTCGTCAACTTCCCGAACAAGGCCGGCAAGGCCGGGACCCAGCTCTTCCCGGAGGCCGCGACGTCGTTCCCGACGATCTCGAAGAACGGCAAGACGGTCACGTTCCAGATTCGGAAGGGTCTCAAATTCAATGACGGCGGGCCCGTCACTGCGAAGTCCTATTCGCGGGCGTGGGAGCGGATCCTGAGCCCGAAGATGTACGCGCAGTACGGCACCTTCGACCAGCTGAACAAGATGGTCGTCGGCGCGCAGGCGTTCACCGACGGCAAGGCGGCCCATATCTCGGGCATCAGCGCGAAGGGGCTCACGCTCACCTTCCACCTGGTCAAGCCGAACCCGACGTTCACCTCGATTCTCGGTATGCAGTGGTTCGGCGCAGTCAAGCCGAACATGGCGTACACCAAGAGCTCGGGTGGAATCACCAAGTACCCGTCGGCGGGTCCGTACTACATCGCGAGCAACCAGCTCGGACGGACCACCGTGCTGAAGCGGAACAAGTTCTACCACGGTCAGCGCCTGGCCAACCCGAACCAGATCGTGATCCAGAGCTTCCCGAACTCGGATGGCGAGGCTGCGCTTCTCCAGATCGAAAAGAACCAGCTGGACTTCGACATGGCCGGCGTGCCGGCGTCTGACGTCTCGACGGTTTCGAAGAAGTACGGCGGCCCGAACAAGAGCCAGTTCCACGTCGGGAACAACTCCTGCATCATCTGGGAGGCGTTCAACAACGCCAAGGCACCGACGAACAACGCGGACGTCCGCAAGGCGCTGAACTACGCGATCGGGCGCACGCCGATCATCCAGCAGCTCGGCCCGTATGCCGGTAAGTCGTCCGATCAGATCCTGATCCCGGGCCTCGCCGGCTACAAGAAGCTCAAGGCGTATGGGAACTTCCCGAACTTCGCCAAGGCGAAGGCCGTTGGTGGAGCCGCGCTGAACAACCAGCCGGCCATCAACATCTACTACAACGCTGCGAGCCACTTCCGCACGAACGAGGCTGAGTTCATGCAGTCGCAGATCCAGCACATCGGCATGAAGGCGAATCTGCAGCCGTCGGACCCGAACGACTACTACGGTCCGATCGAGACGAAGGGCACGAGCTACAACATCGCCCACTCGGGCTGGTGTGCCGATTACTTCGATCCGTTCGACTTCATCAACGTGAACTTCGATGGTCGCTCGATCGCGGCAACCGGCAACGTCAACTACTTCTACTTCAACAACTCGGCGTTCAACAAGCAGATGGACGCTGCGTCGAACAAGTCCGGTGCGGCTCGGGCCCAGGCCTACGCCAAGCTCGACGCGACGTTGATGACGAAGTACGCTCCGGCGTTCCCGCTCTACATCCCGACCTTCCGGTACCTGACCGCGAAGCGGGTCAAGAACGTGATCTACAACAACTACTTCGGCTATCCGATCCTCAACGCAATGTCGGTGGGCTAGGAAAGCACCAAGCCGAATCGCATCAACTCTGGAGGGGCGCTTCACGCGCCCCTCCAGAGTTCTCCCAAACTAGACTTCAGAACCAGTGGTCTATTTCCTCATCCGTCGCTTCCTCTGGGCCATCTTCCTGTTCTTCTGCGCGACGGTCATCACCTACATCATCTTCTTCGTCATACCGAGCGACCCGGCGTCGATCGCCTGCGGGACGCACTGCACGCCCCAGCAGATCGTCCACATCCGGCACAGCCTCCACCTCGACCTGCCGATCTACCAGCAGTACTGGCTGTTCATGTGGAACCTGGTCCGCCACGGCTCGCTCGGCTTCTCGTACGTCAACGGCGTTTCCGTGCGCTGGATCATCGGTCAGGACGCGCCGGTTACGGCCTCGCTCGTATTCGGCGGCGCCGTCTTCTGGCTTGCGATCTCGATCCCGATCGGGATCATTTCGGCCCTGCGGCCGCGGTCACTCATGGACCGGTTCGGGATGATCTTCGTCCTGATTGGCATCTCCGCGCCGGCCGTCTGGATCGGCCTAATCCTCGCCTACATCGTCGGCTTCAAGCTCGGCTGGACCCCGATCGCCGGCTACTGCAACCTGATCCCGGGCAGCGGGACGATCGGCTCATGCTCAGGTCCCGCCCAGTGGGCGTACCACCTGATCTTGCCGTGGCTGACGTTCATGTTCCTCTTCGCCGCCCTCTACGTGCGCCTGATCCGGGCGACCGTGATGGAGACGATGTCGGAGGACTACGTCCGGACGGCGCGCGCGAAGGGGGCCCCCGGCTCGCGCGTGCTGATGCAGCACGTGCTGCGCAACAGCATGCTCCCGGTCGTGACGATTCTCGGCATGGACATCGGGCTCGCGCTCGGCGGCGCCGTCTTCACCGAGACCGTGTTCCAGCTGCGAGGCCTCGGTTCGGAGCTGATCCAGTCGGCGAACAAGGACGACCTGCCCGTTGTCGTCGGAGTAGTCGTCTTCGCGTGCATCGCGGTGATCATCTTCAACTTCATCGTCGATGTCGCGTACGCGTGGCTCGACCCGAGAATTCGGCTCGAGTGACGATGGGGCTGCTCGAAGTCAACGATCTCCACACACGCTTCCAGACGGACGACGGAATCGTCAAGGCCGTCTCGGGCGTGAGCTTCTCGCTCGAGAAGGGAAAGACGCTCGGCGTCGTCGGCGAATCGGGATCCGGCAAGAGCGTGACCTTCCTGACCGTGATGGGCCTGAACGACCCGCGGCATACGGAGACGACCGGCTCGGTCGTCTTCGACGGCAGCGAGATTCTCGGCCTGGGCACGTCGCAGATGCGGGGCATCCGCGGCCGGCGGATCGGGATGATCTTCCAGGACCCGATGACGTCGCTCAACCCGGTCAAGACGATCGGCTGGCAGCTCGAAGAGGCCGTCATGCTGCACAACGACGTGACGCGCGCAGAGGCGCGCCGCCGGTCGGTCGACATCCTCAAGGAGGTCGAGATCCCGCGCGCCGACACCCGGGTCGACGACTACCCCCACCAGTTCTCCGGCGGCATGCGCCAGCGCGTCATGATCGCGATGGCGCTGATCAACAACCCGGAGGTGCTGATCGCCGACGAGCCGACGACGGCGCTCGACGTGACGACGCAGGCTCAGATCCTGCGGCTGATGATCAAGCTGCAGCAGGAGCACGAGATGGCGATCATCATGATCACGCACGATCTCGGCGTCGTCGCGGAGCTCGCCGACGACGTGCTCGTGATGTACGGCGGGCGGGTCGTCGAGAAGGCGGAGGTACACGACCTCTTCGCCAAGCCCGAGATGCCGTACACCTGGGGGCTGCTCGGCTCGTTGCCGCGGCTCAACGCCACAGCAGAGCGCCTCGAGCAGATCCCGGGCCAGCCGCCCTCCCTGCTGCGGCCGCCGAAGGGTTGCGCCTTCAACCCGCGCTGCCCGTACGTGTTCGACCGCTGCCGCGAGGAGTTGCCGGACCTGCGGGCCGGAGTCGTAGGCGAGGGCCACAGCTTCCGCTGCCATCTCGCCGATGAGGATCGGGCCCGGATCTGGGACGCGAAGAAGGCCGCGCTCGATGCGGCGGAAGGGAGCGCTGCATGAGCGAGCTGCTCGCCGTCGAGGACCTCCAGAAGTACTTCCCCGTCACGCGCGGCCTGATCTTCCAGAAAGAGGTCGCCCAGGTCAAGGCCGTCGACGGCGTGAACTTCACGCTCGAGCAGGGCGAGACGCTCGGCGTGGTCGGCGAGTCGGGCTGCGGCAAGTCGACGATGGCGCGTTGCATCGCACGCCTTCTCGAGCCGACTGGCGGAAAGATCATCTTCGAAGGCCGTGACATCACTCACCTCAACCGCAGCGACATGCGGGCGGTCCGGCGGGACATGATGATGGTCTTCCAGGATCCGTATGCGTCGCTCAACGCCCGCAAGCGCGTCGGCTCGATCGTGGGCGAGCCGCTCGAGGTGCACGGCATCGGCTCGGACCAGGACCGGAAGCGGCGCGTGCAGGAGTTGCTCGAGATCGTCGGGCTGAACCCGGAGCACTACAACCGCTTCCCGCACGAGTTCTCCGGCGGGCAGCGGCAGCGGATCGGGATTGCCCGGGCGCTCGTGATCAACCCGAAGCTCGTCATCTGCGACGAGCCGGTCTCGGCGCTCGACGTCTCCGTGCAGGCGCAGATCCTCAACCTGCTCAAGGACCTTCAGCAGGACTTCGACCTGACGTACATCTTCATCGCCCACGACCTGAACGTCGTGCGCCACGTCTCCGACCGGGTGATGGTGATGTATCTCGGCAAGCCGGTCGAGACCGGCTCGAAGGAGGAGCTGTACGCGGCCCCGAAGCACCCGTACAGCGGCGCCCTGCTGTCTGCCGTGCCGATCGCCGACCCGACGGTCGGGCGCGCTCGCAGGCCGGTCGTGCTCCAGGGCGACGTCCCGAGCCCGCTGAACCCGCCGGCAGCGTGCAACTTCCACCCGCGCTGTCCACGCTTCGTCGACGGCAAGTGCAACGTGGACGAGCCGCTGCTCAGGCCCGCTCCGGGTTCGACCGATCACGAGTTTGCCTGCCACTTCCCGCTCGAGCGCTGGCCGTTGGACGAGGACGAGTTCCGTCGTGCGCCGTCGTCCGAGTCAGTGGCGACTACCGCCGAGTAGTTGCTCCGCGGAGCGCTCCGGCGGATAGCAGTCCTCGTCGCAGTCGTCGTCAGCCTGACAGCGGTGGTGTCGCTCGTCATCGGAGCGCTTGACGGCGCCAACCTGCTGCGCGCGCTCGCCGTCGGTTTCTACGTCGCCGGCGTGGCCGTCCTGATCGGCAGCTTCGTCATCGGCGTGCGGGGACCGTTGCGACCCGAGTGGGGAGAGGATCGGGACGGTCCGTCGCCCGGCGTCCGCGGCGGCCTCCTCCCGCGCTCGGTCCGGCGCGCGACGTCAGATGAGCGAAGCGAGTCCAAGCGGAACTCCTTCGGGCTCTTTCTGTTCGGCCTCGCACTCGTGTTCATCGGCGCCGGCTTCGACCCGACGCGGCACTTTTTTTGACGAATCCGGCCGGACCTTCCGGCGGTATAAGTCGGATGTGAACCGGAGAGGGCGGCTCCGCTGATTCGTTACCTGATCGGGCGCATCTTCTGGGCCGTCTGGCTCTTCTTCATGGCGACCCTGATCGTGTACGTGATCTTCTTTCTCGTCCCGGCCGACCCGGCCCGGATAACCGGGGTCGGCCTCGCCGCTTCGCCGACGCTGCTCGCGGAGATCCGTAGCCAGCTGCACCTGGACGTGCCCTTCTACCAGCAGTACTGGATCTTCGTCTGGAACATCATCCGTCACCAGTCGCTCGGCTACTCGTTCCAGAACGGCACGTCCGTGCGCTGGATCATCGGCCAGGACGCGCGCGTCACCGCGTCACTCGTCTTGGGCGGTGTGTTCTTCTGGCTCCTGATCTCGATCCCGGTCGGGATCCTCTCGGCGCTGAGGCCTCGTTCGCTGTTCGACCGCCTCGCGATGCTGTTCGTGCTCGTCGGCATCTCGATGCCGCCGTTCTTCCTGGGCCTGATCCTGGCCTACGTCTTCGGCTTCAAGCTCGGCTGGACGCCGATCTCCGACTACTGCAACTTCTTCCCGCACTCGGGAGGCGAGTGCAACGGCCCGGCCCACTGGGCGTACCACCTGATCCTGCCGTGGGTGAGCTTCATGGTCCTCTTCGCGGCGCTCTACGTTCGGCTGATCCGGGCCGGCATCCTCGAAATCGCCGGCGAGGACTACGTCCGCACCGCTCGGGCCAAAGGCGCCTCCGGCCGTCGGGTCGTGGTGCACCACATCTTGCGCAACAGCATGCTGCCGGTCGTCACGGTGCTCGGTATGGACATCGCGCTCGCGTTCGGCGCCGCGCTCTTCATCGAGAAGGTGTTCAACCTGCACGGCCTCGGCTCCGAGCTCATCGGAGCGGCCCAGCGGGACGACGTGCCGGTCGTCGTGGGGTGCATCGTCGTCATTACGTTCGCGGTGATCCTCATGAACTTCATCGTGGACGTTGCGTACGCTTGGCTCGACCCGCGGATTCGAACAGGTGCACGTATTCGAAGAAATGCCTAACTCTGACCACCTATCGGCGTCAAAGCTGATGTGAGGACCAATTGCGACCAGGCGCGGGAGCGTCTCTCGCTTCAGCTCGACGACGAGCTGTCGGCGCACGAGACGCTGATGCTCGAACGGCACCTCGTGCGTTGCGCTGCGTGCGCGGCCTTTGCTGCGCGTGCGCGCGTCTCGACAGAGGTGCTCCGTTCGGCGCCGCTCGAACCCGCACCCTACTTCTGGCTCACGCGCCGGCCTGCGTCCGCCACGCGCTTCGCGGCCCGGGTTGCAGCCGTCACAGCGGCTGCGGCAGCGGCTGTGCTCGTCGCCGTGTCGGCCGTGTCGCTCGAGGGCGAAGTCGGCGCAACCTCAGCGGCGTCCGGGCTCTGGCCAACCGGCGCTGCGGTTCATCCGAACATCGACCAGAACCTCGGCGTCCGGCACGTCGCCTTCGAGCGTCCCACGCCCGACGGCCCCCGCCGCGGGCTTGTTCGCCCGGTCTGATCTCACGGCCTGAAACCTGCGCGCCAAAGACGCGCGGCTTCAACTTCGCGAGACCCTCCTAGCTACTTACTGGTTCGTCGGGACGGGCGGGGCCCAGTCGGCTTCCCAGTAATTCACGAGCCAGCGACCGTTCGGCTTGTTGCCGGCGCGCTTGAGACCGAGGAAGAAGGGGAGGTGAGGCCGGACGTCCGTACCCCTCCGCGCCACGAGGTCGACGACCAGCATCATCTGCGTCTTGTACGACCACAGCACCTGAAACCCTGTTGTCTTCGCGTTGCCCGCCGGGTAGGGCAGGACCGCGATGTTGCCCTTGTCCCACTGCTTCCGAGTCTGCGTCCCCTTGATCTCTGCGTTGACCAGTGGGTACGCGACATCGAGGTTCTTCCGCAGAGGCGCTGTCTCGATGAACTTCCGCGCCACCTTGAAGGCGGCCGGGTCCGGTGCCGCCTTGACCTGCTTCGGCGCGCTCTGCGCGGGCTTGTTCGAGATCGGCGAGTTGTACCCGCTCGACCCGTGGAAGTAGGTCACGAAAAAGACGATGAGCCCCACGGCAAGGATTCCGCCGCTGAGGAACAGCAAGCGGCGCTGGGCGCGGGGCGAAGAAAGGATGCCGCCTGAGGGCGAGCTCGAGGAAGAGTCCATGAGAACTTAGACCAACGTACCAAAGGAAAGTTAGTGCTGTTGGCCACCCATCGGGGCGCCGCCGGGAGGCTGTGACGTCCCATAGCTACGCGGCAGCGGCGGCAGCTCCCGTGTCACCGATTGCGCGTAGCGCTTGCGGCTCCGGCGCTCCCTCACGACCGAAGCGACGCCGAGGCCGAGCGGGAAGAGAAGCGCGAGCAGGACGACGCCTCCCGCGGCGAGCAGCCAGGTCTGTCCCAGCACGTTGCCTCCGCTCGTCTGCGGCGGCGGCGCCTCGTTGCTGCTAGCTGCGGGCCCGGCGCCGAAATCCGCGGGCCCGACCTCATGCTGGCCGGTCTTGGTCGGTTTGGCGAAGATCGCAGTCGTGTACAGCCCGTTCACGAGCCAGCGGCCCCCGCGCTTCACCATCGAGCCCGCGAACACGTAGGACGCCGACGTCTTGGCCCCCTTGCGCGGGTGGACGAGGAGGTTGAAGTCGACGTAAGTGGGGCCCGCGTCGATGGTCGTCCAGTTGTGGAAGGTCTTGCCACGTGGCTGGTAGAACGGAATCGGGCTGGTGCCGTGGCGCCACTGGCTCTCCGTCGTCCCTCCCTTGAGATCCGGGCCTGCGAGGCGCCAGGCGGTCGCAGGCGAGCTGTCGTCGAGCGCCGCCGGAATGAACCGGTCGAGAGTCCGGTCGATCGCGCGCCGGTCGGCAGGAGAGACGTGCTTGCTCTGCTTCACCACCTGGGCGGGCGGCGCGTTCTTCGCCGGCGCCCGGGGCGGCTGCTTCGGGCTCCGGATGAACACCGCGGCCCCCGCGATCGCAGCCACGACGAGGACGACGACCCCGAGCCGAAAGAAGCGACGCCGGGCGCGGGGCGAGGACGGAAGGACGCGCATGACCCCGCCGAGAGTACCAGCGCGAAATGCCGTCTCTGCGGCGAGCTAGAGCGCGGCCGGAGCCTGCGCTTCGTGCCGCGTCGCCGCCGTCAAGGGAGCGTCCTCAGGCCGGTCATCGGCCAGACCGTGCGTCCGCTCGGACTCTTTGACGGCGCGCACGAGGAGCTCGTGCTCGACGCAGTAGGTGCTCAACGTAAAGGTCGAGCAACCGGGGAACCCACAGCCATGCAACATCGGCATTAACAAGACTTTAACGGTTCGGGACCCTGAAAGGAAGGATCGGGCAAGGCGATGACGGGTACAAGGGGAAGGTGTTGAGGCTCATCGCGGTCACGTTCGTGGTGCTCGCAGCCGTCGGCTGTGGCGGCTCCGCGCGTCCGGAGACGACCGCCGCACGGGGGCTGCCGCCCGCGCTCGCGGAGCAGTGGGCTGCGCAGGCGTCGTCGATCGCGAGTGCCGCCGCCCACGGGCAGGGCTGCCGCGCGCAGCGCCTCGCATCCACTCTTCGGGACGAGATCCTTGGGAAGAAGGCCAGGGTTCCAGCACGACTGCAAGGGCCGCTCGTCACCGGCGTCAACTCGCTCGCAGATCGGATCACGTGCACGCCGCAGCCGGTAGCGGTGCAGGCCAAGCCGCCGCAGGCGCCGCCCAAGCCGCACGACGACCATGCGCACGGGCACGACCACGACCACCATGGGAAGGACAAGTGAGCGCCGCTCAGCGCTTTGCGGAGCGGTACGAGCTCGTCCGGCCGCTCGGCCACGGAGCGATGGCGACGGTCGAGCTCACGCACGACGTCGAGCTCGACCGGCCGGTGGCGCTCAAGCGGCTCGCCGAGAACTTCGCGCGGGACGAGGAGCTGCGGCGCCGCTTTCTCCGGGAGGCGCGACTGGCCGCGAGGCTCTCGCACCCCAACGTCGTGCGCGTCTTCGACGTGGGCGAGGACGGCGGCCGTCCCTTCATCGCGATGGAGTACGTCGAGGGCGGAACGCTCGCGGACCTCGTAGCGCGTCGCGGCGCGCGGCCGGCGCCAGAGGTGGCCAAGCTCGGGCTGCAGATGTGCGCAGGGCTCGCGGCAGCGCACGCCGCGGGTCTCGTGCATCGGGACGTCAAGCCGCAGAACCTCCTCCTCGGGTCGGACGGAGTCCTCAAGCTCGGGGACTTCGGCATCGCGGTCGGCCACGAGGGGACTCGCGTCACGCTCGTCGGCACCGTCCTTGGCACGGCCGGCTATCTGGCGCCGGAGCAGGCGCGCGGCGAGCAGGTCACCGCTGCCGCGGACATCTACGCCGTCGGCGCGGTGCTCTACGAGCTGCTGACGGGCGAGCCGGCCCGAACGGCCACGTCTCTGGCCGATCTGGGCGCCGGCGGTGCCTTCGACCTGCCCGACTTCGCCGGACGTGTCCGCTCGGCCCCGCCCGAGCTCGTCGATGCGGTGACGGCGTGCCTCGCCGTTCGGCCGGAGGACCGGCCGCCGTCGGCCGCTGCGCTGGCGCAGCGCCTCGCGCCGGTCGCGACGGAGGCCGAGACGCTGAGCCTGCCGGCCGATCCGTCGCGGCGCGCGACCGAGATCCTGGCGCCGTCCTCCAGGACGGCGACTAGGCGCTGGACGCCGCGGCGCCTTGCAGCCGCGGGAGCACTTGCTGCCGCTGTGCTCGCGGGTCTGGTGGCCGCCCTTGCGCTGTCCGGCGGAGGGAATGCGCCGCGACCGAACTCGGGGCCGCACGCCGTCGCCCCACCGGCCGTCGGTGCGAACGCGGCTCAGCAGGCGCGCAACCTCGCGAGCTGGTTACGCGCCCACTGAGGCCTCGCCTACTTCAGGACGGTGGCGCAGTACTGCGGAGACCCGTCCGCCGGGCTTGCGCAGTTTTCGTCCTGCTGGAACTGCAGCGCCTGGCCGAAGTCCTTCGTGGTGCCGGGATAGTTCCCGCCATACGTGAAGGCATTCAGCGTCCCGTTGAAGGCGAACCACGGATAGGTGCAGAACGGCCCGCCGTAGCCGGGGCAGGTCGTCGGGCCGACGAACGAGTTGCCGAAGATCTCGGCCTCGCCGCCGGTATCCGAGACGGCCGCCCACGACTTCGCCGCGCTGCCGTCGCCGAACGTGACGCCCTTGATCTGGAGCGGCTTGAACGTCAGCCACTTCGGGACGTCGAACGAGTAGCAGGGCGGCTTGGTCGCGCTGCCGGGGATGCAGTACTTGCCGGCCGGGGAGGTGTAGTTGCCGGTGTGGCCGATCTCCCAGACGAGCGAGTTCGGGGCGTCGTGCACGAGGCCCCAGCCGAGCGAGTTGCCGAGCTTCTGGACGCTGTAGCCCGGCATCAGCGGCCCGGCCTGCTTGCTGTTGAGGACGATCGTCCCCGCGTGGCCGGTCGTGACGTCGGTGACGGTGATGTGCATCCCGTCCCTTGCCGCGGTCACGTACTGGCGGTCGGTGATCGTGTCACCGGCGTGCATGACGAGCGGGCCGCCGGTCGCGCTGTCGGTGAGCATGGCGTTGAACGCCGTCGACTCCGAGTTGCCGTTCTGGGAGACCATCCAGACCGGAGAGCAGGCGGTATACGTATTTGCCGAGTAGACCACGTTGTAGGCGCCGCCCGAGGCGCAGTTCGTGACGAGGCTGTTCGGATAGAACTGGAGCTCGAGGAAGGCCTGGCCGAAGAGGCTGAGCGGGTCGGTGACGGTGCCGCCGATCCAGAAGGTCGGCCCCACCGAGTCGACCTGGCCGACCTCAGCCTTGGTCGTTCCGGCCTCGTTCGTCGGCAGGACGAGCGTCCAGGTCAGGTCCTGGGCCGAGCCGGGAGCGTTCGAGAGCGGATCTATCTCGGGCTCGTCGTGGCCGGTGCAACTTCCCGTGTACCAGATGTATTCCTCCGGGTGGTGGCCGATGCAGAGCGACTGGCCGCCGGCCGCGGCATGGGCGCGCGGCGCAGCGGCCGCGCCCGCGAGTGTGGCTGCCACAGCGAGAACGAGAGCACACAGGAGCCCGAGACGCATTACTTCCCCCTTCCCTCGAAAGACCTTGAGGGCGCAATCCTTCCACAGCCGGCGTGTTCAGCGCCAGCCGTGGTCGAGGAGTGCGCGTGTCTCCTCGACGCCGGCGGCCCAGACCCGCAGGACGTCCTCGTCCGGCAGCTCGTAGAAGCCTCCGTACTGGCCGTCGCCCGCCACCTCGCGCATCGTGGCCGGCACTGCGGGTAGCGGTTGCGCGAGCGGCTCCTTTCTCTCTTTCGGGAGCTCGACTCCGGGCAGGCGCGTCCAGGGGAAGTTCTCCATCCACGAGGCATGGCTCGCGCCCGGGTCGAGCTCCTGCACGAGCGACCAGACGGCGGGGCCGAGCCACCAGTTGTGGAACAGCACCTCCGCCTCGGGATGCGCAGCGCCCCATTCGCGCCGGGCGGCGTCCGCGGGCACGTTGCCGCCGTGCCCGTTCACTATCAGGATCCGTCGGAAGCCCTGCGACTGAAGCGCGTCGAGCAGGTCCTGCACGACAGCGACGAGGGTCCGTACGCGGAGTGTCGGCGAGCCGGGATAGGCGCCGAAGCTCGGCGTGAGGCCATAGGCGAGCACCGGTAGGACCGGGATGCCGAGCGGCTCCGCGGCCTCCACGGCGACGCGCTCGGCGAGGATGTTGTCGGTCTCGAGCGAAAGGTAGGCGTGCTGCTCGGTCGAGCCGATCGGGAGCACGATTCGGTCGTCGCTGCGCAGATACTCCTCGAGCTGGAGCCAGTTCAGGTCGCGGACACGCACTGCGGCACAATTACAGGCAGATGGCTCACGGGCTGATCCCATACCTAGCCGCCGCGCTCGCGGCTGCCTCGCATATCGGAGCGCCGCCCAACGGGGCGACGGCGGCTCTCGCCGCGAGGCCGCTGCACCAGACCCTGGTGCTCCGCACCCGGCCGGGCGGGAAGCCGCTCATGCGCGTCGGGCCCCGCGGCCCGCTCGGCGGCCCGCTCGTCCTCGGGGTCGTCGGCGTCCGCGGCCACTGGGTCCAGGTCACCGCGGAGGCCCTGCCGAACGGACACTTCGCCTGGGCGAAGTTCGGGCGCGACGTCGGCGTCCACCCGGTCCGCTGGACGCTCCGCGCCTCCCTCTTCCGGCGTCAGCTGGACGTCCTGCGAGGCGGGAGGATCGTGCGGACGATCCCCGTGGCGATCGGCGCGCCTGGCTCCCCGACTCCGACCGGTCGCTTCGCGATCGCGGAGAAGCTCACGGGGCCCTTCGGCCCGGCGCTCGGTCCGCGCATCCTCGTCCTGACGGCCCGCCAGCCGCGGCTGCCCGCAGGGTGGAACACGCACATCACCTATTACGTCGCGATCCACGCCGGCGTGGGGCAGGGCTCGGCCGTCTCCGCCGGCTGCCTGCACATGGACGAGTCCGACGTCCGCTACCTGATGCGGACGGTGCCGCTAGGAACGCCGGTGCTGATTTCAGGCTGAGCTGTGCGATGATCGGCCCGCGATGAACGCGGTCGAACTGCACGAGTACGAGGAAGAGGAGGAGCTTCCGGCCTGGAGCCTGCCCGCGGAGGCCGTCGACCGGATTCGCGTGCCCGTGACGCTACCCGAGCAGGTGACGCGGGAGTGGGCGTGGGACGGCTCCACCGGCGCAGGCGTGCGCGTCTGCATCCTCGACAGCGGCGTCGAGTTCGACCATCCGCTCGTCGGCAAGGTCGAACGCTCGGTCGCCGTCGTGCGCGACGACGATGGGGAGCTCCAGGTCGTCGACGACGACGAGGGTGACCTCTGCGGGCACGGGACGGCCTGCGCGGGAGTCATCCGCTCGGTCGCGCCGGATGCCGAGCTGACGAGCGTCCGCGTCCTCGGCGCCGGCTACACGGGCGGCGGCGAGATCATGCTGCACGGGCTCGGCTGGGCGATCGAGCAGGGTTTCCAGATCGTGAACATGAGCCTGTCGACGACGCGGACGAAGTACGTCGAACGGCTGCACGAGCTCGCCGATCACGCCTACTTCCGGCGCGTGCTCCTCGTCGCCTCGGCCCACAACATGCCCGTCGAGAGCTTCCCGTGGCGTTTCGCGAGCGTCATCTCCGTCGGCAGCCACGAGGAGGCCGACCCGCTGACCTTCTACTACAACCCCTCGCCGCCGGTGGAGTTCTTCGGGCGCGGCCTCGACCTCGACGTTGCGTGGCTAGACGGCGGGACGCTGCGCTGCACGGGCAACAGCTTCGCGACGCCGCACATCGCGGCGATCTGCGCGCTCGTCCTCGGCAAGCACCCCGACCTGACGCCGTTCCAGCTCAAAAGCGTCCTCTACCAGACGGCGTCGAACGCGCGGGGCATCGCATGAGCGACCTCGAAGCGGCCGTCGCGGCCGGAGTGATCGGGGCGGACGAGGCGCATCGCTCGCTGCTGCAGGCCACGGTCGAGGTGGCACGGGCGATCTTCGGCGCGAAGGCCGCGTCCGTCTTCCTGCTCGACGAGGAGGCCGAGGAGCTCGTCTTCGAGGCCGTCGCGGGCGAGGGGGAGGGAGAGCTGATCGGCATGCGCTTCCCGGCCGGGAATGGGATCGCGGGCTGGGTGCTCACCACGCGACAACCGCTCGTCGTCGACGACCTGACCGCCGACACGCGCTGGTCTCGCTCACAGGCGGAGTCGACCGGGTACGTGCCGAAGAGCATGATGTCGGTGCCGCTGCTTGTCGAGGAGCGCGCGCTGGGAGTGCTCCAGGTGCTCGACCGGCCGCCGGAGTCGAGGGTGAGGTTGAGGGAGATCGACCTGCTCGGCCTGTTCGCGAACCAGGCTGCGATCGCGCTCGACCTCCTGCAGCGGGCACGCAGGGCGCGCGAGGCGCTCGCGGGGGAGGGCCGGCTCGCCCCGCTGGCGCGAGTGGCGGCGCGGCTCGAGGAGGAGGACCGCGATGCGGCGTTCGACCTGCTCCGCGCGCTCGAGCGCGTTCTCGCGGAGACGTCGGGCTAGCCGAGAAGCGCGCCTGCGGGAAGACGCGACAGGACGAAGTTCTCCGCCGCCGCGAGGGTCGGCGCATGTCCGGTGACCGCGGCGAGGAAGTCGTCACGCTTGATCGCGTAGAGCTGGAGCGGTTCGACCGCCCGCACCGTTGCCGTTCGCGGCACGTCGCGCAGTAGGGCGATCTCGCCGAACCCCTCGCCGGGCCCGAGTTCCCGCTTCGCGCCCTCCTCGGGCTCGACGACGGCCCGTCCCGCTGCGATGACGTAGTAGTGGTTGCCGACCTCTCCCAGGGCGATCACGACCTGACCCGCGGCCGTGGAAACTCCGGTCGCGCCGCCCGCCAGCCGCTCGAGCACAGGCTCCGGCAGTTCCGCGAAGATCTCGATCCTCCGGAGCAGCTCGAGCGGCTCTTCCGCGATCACAGCCTCGGCATCGATGCGCCGCAGGCTCGGCCAGAGCGGCAGGAGAAGCGGGGGTAAGAAGACGCCTGTCGCGATAAGCGCGCCCTTCGAGCCGAGCCAGCTCACGAGGGCCGGCGCCACGAGCGAGCCGATGGCCAGCGCGCCGAGGATCGTGGTCTCCATGACGGCGAAGACGCGCCCTAGCACCTCGTTCTCGGTCGAGCGCTGGAGCAGCGTGATCCCTCCCACCTCCACGAGGACGGAGCCGGCACCGATGATGCCGAAGAGGACGAGTGCAGGTGCCAGCGTGGAGACCCCCGCGGCGAGCGCGATCGGGACCACCGAGACGACGATCCCGAGCGCGAAGCCTGTTGCAAGCCGACGCCGTGCGGCGACGACGGCTACGACGAAGGCGCCCACGATGCTGCCGATGCCGATCGCGGCGTTGAGCCAGCCGACCCCGGCATTGCCAGCGTGGAGAAGGTTGATGGCCAGTACCACGAGCAGCACCTCGAGCAGACCTGACGTAAGGGTCTGGGCACCGGTGAGGCCGACGATGACTCTGAGCGCCGGCCGTCGCAGCACCGCTGAGAATCCCGCTGTCAGCTCCGGCCAGAGGCGCGGGCGCTCCGTTCTCTCGGGTGGTTTGTCGCGCGGCACCTGGACTACGAAAGCCGCCGACCAGACGAGGACGGCGCCGTTGAAGGCGAAGACAGCGGCGGGTCCGCTCAGCGCCAGCAATATCCCGCCGAGCGCCGGTCCGGCGAACATGCCCACGCTCGAGATGGTGTTGCTGACGACGTTCGCTGCGGTGAGCTCTTCGGGAGTCTCTACGAGCAACGGCAGCAGTGCTCCCTGTGCCGGGCTGTACGCCACGGATGCCACCGACGAGAGCACCGCCAGCACGTAGACGGCGTAGGCGTTGCCGCTGGTGACGGCCACGGCCGTCATGCCGCCGCAGAGTGCGGCTCGGAAGATGTCCGTGATCAACATCAGCTGGCGCCGCGACCAACGGTCGGCGGCGACGCCGAGCCACGGAGCAGCGAGGGCTGCGAAGACGAAGCGGGCGAAGAACAGGAGCCCGACGGCGCGGGCGCCGCCGGCGTGGTAGGCGTAGACGGGTAGCGCGACGGCGTAGGCCCAGCCGCCAAGGGTCGCGCCGACGTCGGCGATCTGGAGCTTGCGAACCTGCCGGTTCGCGAAGACCCCCCGAAAGGCGTGGAGCGAAGCGGCGAAGGGGCTCACAACCGAGGAGGATCTCAGGCTGTGTTGCGAATTTGAAGGGTCGGTGGGAAGATTCGTCCTCCCAGGACCGTCTAGAGAGATGACAGCGCCACATACGAGGCGCAAAGACTTCTAAAGGAGGAGCAATGTCGGACGAGGTGCGCAAGGACGAGGACGAGGTCGAGGGCCACGTCCGTCATGGCGGCGGTCACGGTATGACCGACGAGAGCGACGTCGAGGGCCACGTCCGCCACGGTGGCGGCCACGGAATCAACGACGAGCCCGAGAGCGACGACGAGGTCGAGGCGCACGTTCGCAAGTCCCAGCCGCGGCACATCTAGGCCTACCTTTCACGCGAAAGGCCCGGCCCGAGTGCCGGGCCTTTTTGCGGTCCCGGGAAGATTTGTCCGGCGTCCGTCGTCTAGTGGTCGACAGCGCCGGATGGCGCAGAGATTCCAAGGAGGAGCAATGTCGGACGAGCAGCGCAAGGACGAGGACGAGGTCGAGGGCCACGTCCGTCATGGCGGCGGTCACGGTATGACCGACGAGCCGGTCGCCGAGGGCGACGACGAGGACGAGGTCGAGGCGCACGTGCGGAAGGCGAACGTCCGGATGGACTCGCCCCGCCACATCTAGATCCGACTCTCGCGCGAACAATCTGAGTGTCACCTGAAGGCCCGGTCCTCAGCCGGGCCTTCTTCATGCGCCGGCGACCCTCGCGGCCGCGGCGTCGGCGACTGCGACGAGCCGGTCAGCCTCCTCGATGCGGCCGTCACCTGGGAGGGCGGTGAGATTGACGGCCACGAGCTCGCGCGCGCCGCGCGCGACGGCGGCTGCGAGGGCGGCCGCAGCTGCCACGTCGGCGTGGACGCGCACCTCCACCCGCGGGCCGGCGGCCGCGCAGAGCTCCGCCACGTCCGCGGCCAGGCGTGCGAGGTCCAGCGGCGGCTCGGCTGCGGCCGCCGTGACCTGCCCGAGAGCCCAGTCGCGGCTTTCCGGCTTCTGGCCCTCGTCCACCGCCGCGCGGGCCTCGAGCGCCCGCCCGTACGCCTCCGCGTCCTCGTCGACGAGCCTCGCCGCCCGCTCCCGCAGCGAATCGGCCTGAGCGGCGACGCCTGCCGCCTCCGCCCAGCTCTCGGGCGACAGGCGCGCGGTCATCTGCACGACGGCGGCTGCCGCCGCCAGGGCGACTGCGAGAGCGGAGCCGGCGCCCGGAACCTCGCGCGGCGCAGCCAGCTCTTCGAGGAGCGCGGGGAGGGAGAGGCCCGTGAGCACCGCGTCAGTGTCTCACCGGGGCCGCGTCCCGCGCTGTTCTAGACCGCCTCGATTAGCTGGCGCAGCCGCGAGACGACGTACGGCGAGGGCTCGTAACCGGCCGCGGCGACGGCGCGCTCGAGATCGGCCAGGAGCTGAAGCCGGAAAGCGGCGTCCTGCTCGGCACGCGCGACGAGCTCGTCGAGCATCGCACGCGCGGCCGGCAGCTCCTGTGCAGCTCGCACCCAACCCTCGGGCGCGGGTGGCAGAAGGCGTAGCAAGCGGCCGATGCGCTCCTCGTCGTAAGCGTTCATCTCACTCCTCATGACGGGCGAGAGCCCCGACTCCTTCCATCGAATTCTCCACGAACTTTTTCGAGGCAGCGGGAGATGCGGCTGGCGATGGTGCCGGCCGGGATTTCGAGGGCCTCGCCGATGGTGTGATAGCTCTCGTCGCGGCAGAAGAAGCGGTCGAGGATCTCGCGACACGGGTCGCCGACCTTGTCGAGAGCAGCGCGCACGGTCATCGCGTCGTCGAGCGACGCGAGCAGGTCGTCGACCTCCCGCTCGTCCGGCTCGGTGTCCGACGGCGTGTCGCGCGCGAGCAGGCGTAGCTTGTCGATGCAGAGGCGTCGCGTCAGCTGCGCGAGCCACGGGCGCACGGCGTCGTCGCTCCGCAGCTCCGGGAGCCGCTCGTAGGCGCGGGCGAAGACTTCCTGGAAGACGTCCTCGGCGTCCTGCTGCGCGAGGCGGAAGCCGCGGCCGCAGATGGCATAGACGTAGCGCGAGAACCGCTCCACGAACTCGTTCCAGGCGGCGGGATCGCCGTCACGGCAACGCGAAACGAGTTGGGCATCGGTCTTCTCCACGGCCATTGCGCGGGACGATACGACTTCGTTGCCGAAACGTCACTGTTAGGGCAGGACGCGGTCGAGCGCCGTGACGAGCAGCTCCGCGTGCTCGTCGCCGAAGACGAGCGGCGGCCGGATCTTGACAACGTCGTCGTGTTTGCCTGTCAGTCCGACGAGAACGCCTTCGTCGCGTAGCGCGTCGACGACCCGTCCGGCTAGCTCGCTGCTCGAGAGCTGGACGCCTGCGAGGAGGCCTCTGCCGCGTACCTCCACCACGTTCCGTTTGCGGAGTCCAGCGATCGCTGCTCGCAGGCGCTCGCCCACGCCGGCCGCCTGCTCCGGGAGCCGCTCGTCTTCGAGCACGTCGAGCACGGCGAGGGCGGCGCTCGCCGCGACCGGGTTGCCGCCGAAGGTGGAGAACGTCCTGCCTGAATACGGGAACCGCTCGGCGAGCTCGCGCCGCGTGACGACCGCGGCGACGGGATAGCCGTTCCCCATCGGCTTGCCGAGCGAGACGACGTCCGGTGCGATGCCGTGGCGCGCGAACGACCAGAGCTCGGGGCCGAGGCGGCCGTGGCCGGCCTGGACCTCGTCCGCGACGTAGAGCCCTCCTGCCTTGTGCGTCCAGTCGACGAGGAGGCGAAGCTCCGAAGCCTCGGGGACGAAGATCCCGTCGCTCATGAGCGAGCCGTCGAGGAACGTCGCGGCGAGGTCACCGTCGAGCTCGTCGAGCGCGGCGTCGAGCGCTTCGTCGAGAGCCGCCCCGTTACCGGGCGGTGGGATACGCGCGATGCGAGTCGGCGGGTCCCCCGGAGGCCAGTCCTCGGGCGAGAGCGCGGCCGCAGCCGTGGTGACGCCGTGATATGCGTTGTCGGTCACGAGCGCCCCGTCGCGGCCCGTCGCGCCTGCGGCGAGACGCCATGCGAGGTCGTTCGCCTCGCTCCCCGAGTTGACGAGCAGCACCGTGTCGAGACCCGCCTCCTCCGGGAACGTCGCAAGCAGCCGCTCGGCCAGCTCGACGAGCGGCTCCGCGAGGTAACGCGCGTTCACCGCGCTCAGCCGGGTCTGGCGGACGACCGCCTCGGTCACGCGCGGGTGGCAGTGCCCCACGACCGGGACGTTGTTGTAGGCGTCGAGGAGCCTGGCGCCGTCGGCTTCGTGGATCCAGACGCCCTCGGCCCGGACGGCGTGGACGGGACGGGCGTACGTGAGCGGCGTCAGGAGCGCGCCGAGCGACCGCTCGCGCTTTCGAGCGAGCTCGCTGGTCACCACGGGCCGGCGGCCGGCGCCGAGCTCCCGGGCCACCTCCGCCGGATCGAGCGCGTCGAGCAGCTCGAGGAGCTGCCACGAGTCGTTGTCCCAGGCCTCGATGTAGGCGGCATTCTCGGGAAAGCGGCGGCCGCGCCAGGCGCTGATCGAGACGATCGCGGCAAGGCGTGCGGCGACAAGGTCGCCGAGCAGCTCGAGCTCGAGCTGCTCGAGGGGGACGCGGGAGGAGAAGCCGTCGAGCGCGATCCGTGCGACCCGGAAAGCGTCGTCCAGCGGGCGGCCGCGCAGTAGCGATGCCAGCAGCACGGCGACGTCGGCCGCGAGCGCGCTGTGGCAGCAGTCGCCGAAGTCGAGGATCCCGACGACGCAATCGTGCTCGTCGAGCAGGAGGTTGTCGAGGTTGAAGTCTCCGTGCACGACCTGCGCCCGCAGGCGCGGCCATTCCGGCGCCACGCGCTCCTCGAACCCGGCGATCGTCCGTGAGGCGAGGGCCTGCCTCTCCGGCTCCTCGATCTCCTCGAGCAGAGGCCGGAGCCGCGGCGTCGCGCGGAGGTTCCAGAGCAGCTCGCGGCCCGCCGCGGGATGGAAGAACGACCGCAGCGCGAGGCAGAGGCGTGCGTGGACTGCGGCGACGTGCCGCACCGCAGCGTCGTCGAGCTCGGGGCCGGCCTTGCGACCGCGTATGCGCTCGAATAGGCGGACGAAGTGGCCGTCGATCGCCTCGCTTGGCGCGAGCGGCCGGGCCATTGGCAGGTCCGGGTCGACGGCGACAACGTGCGCGATCGCGGACTCTTCGAGGTCGAGCGCCGCAGGATCCTCCCCGCTGTTCGAGATCTTGAGCACGCCATCCCGGCCGTCGTCGTCGATCAGGAAGGCCTGGTCGCGCTCGCTGCCGAGGTCGGAGGCGCTCCCGTGGATGCCGAAGACGTCGGCCGCGATCTTCGCGGCTTGTTTCGCCGTGAAGCGGGGCGGCCTCGACTCGAGTACAGAAGTCACAGCGATCCGATGCTATTCGGCCCGGGCCGAAATCCCTCGTTCGAGCGAATC
>DASQCM010000208.1:0-7162 GCA_035634675.1 Gaiellaceae bacterium | reverse complement strand
ACCGCCGAGCCAGCGGGCGATGTGCTCTTCCGACCGGAAGAGGTTCATCGTGCTTCAGCTGAAGACGATGTCGTCCCACCAGTGCCCGGCGGGAACGAGGCAATGGAAGAGCAGCGACTCGTCGTCCGGCTGCCCGTCCCGCACCGCGACAGCGAGCGGCTCGCCGCAGTCGGGGCACGACGTCTCCACACGGCCGTCGGTCTGAAGCGCGGCGCAGATACCGAACGCGTCCCAGGCGCAGTTGCCGTACCACCAGCGGCCGCCGGCCTGAACGCGGTAGGCGGTCGGGACGACCGAGAACGGGTTGAGCATCCTCAGCTCATCGGTGGCCGGATTCAGAACTACGGCATGCTCGGCGTGGAGACGCCGCCAGCCCGCGAGCACCTCGTCCGGATCGCCCAGCTCCGCCGCGAGCGGCGCGCGACCGTGCTCCACGAAGAACGCGTACGTTCGGCGGCGGAGCCCGAGATCGGCCTCGTCCACGTGCACGACGCTATACCGTCCCGGCCGTGAACGAGGAGCTGCTCGACAGGTATGCCGAGCTGATCGTCGGCTTCGGCGCCAACGTCCAGCCCGACCAGGTGGTTGCCGTCGAGGCCGCGCTCGAGGCCGCGCCGCTCGTGCGGCGACTCACCCGGCTCGCCTACGAGCGCGGCGCCCGCTATGTCGACGTCGTCTACTTCGACGCGCTCGTGAAGAAGATCAGGATCGAGTCGGCGCCGGAGGAGTCGCTCGAGTGGGTGCCGCCGTGGCTCGGCCGCCGCATGCTCGACCTCGGCGACCTCGACGCTGCCCGGATCGTCCTCTCGCCCTTCATCGCGCCCGGCATGCTCGAGGGAACCGACCCGGCGCGGGCAGGTCGCGACCGGCTGCCGACGGTCCGCGAGCTATTCAAGGTGGTCGACGACCGGTCGGTCGCCTGGACGATCTCGCCGTTCCCGACCGAGAAGTGGGCGCGGCTCGTCTTCCCGGAGCTCGACCCGGACGATGCGCTCGCTGCGCTCTGGCGTGACATCGAGCACGTCTGCCGTCTGGACGAGGCCGATCCGGTCGAGGCGTGGCGGAGCCGCATCGACGAGATCTGGCAGGCGGCTTCGAGACTGGACGAGATCGGCCTCGATGCGCTGCGCTTCGTCGGTCCCGGTACGGACCTCACGGTCGGCCTCCTCCCCAGCTCGCGCTTCGCCAAGGACGGGGGCACCTCGACCACACGCACCGGGATCCACCACGTGCCGAATCTGCCGACGGAGGAGTTGTTCACGACGCCCGACCCCGAGCGAACACAGGGCGTCGTCGCCTCGACGAAGCCGCTCGACCTCGGCGGTTCCATTGTCGAGGGACTGCGGATGCGCTTCGAAGGCGGCCGAGCGGTCGAGATCGAGGCGGATGCGAATGCTGACACGCTCCGGCGGCGGGTCGCCACCGACGAGGGCGCGGCGCGCCTCGGCGAGGTGGCGCTCGTCGACGGCAAGAGCCGAATCGGCCGCCTCGGGCGCACGTTCTTCAACACGCTGCTCGACGAGAACGCGGCGAGTCACGTCGCGCTCGGGGACGCGTACGCCACACCGATCGCCGATCCGGCCGACCTGCCCCGGATCAACGAGAGCGAGATCCACGTCGACTTCATGATCGGCTCGAACGAGGTTGCGGTCAGCGGCGTGACCCACGACGGCGACGAGGTGCCGCTGCTCGTGGACGGCGCGTGGCAGGTCTGACGGCCGCGTAGAGCAATGCCCACTGACGCGCGTCGAGGTCGCGCGCCGCGGCGTGCGGATCGAAGCCGAGCTCGAGCGCAAGCCGGTGGACGGTGCGGCGCGGAAGGAGCCGGTCGAGCGGCGCCTGCGCTGCGAAGGCACGCCGGAGGAGCGCGATGTACTCCCGCGCCTCCGCCGGCGGCACGAGAGGTTCGGTGCGCCGCGTCGCGCGCAGCAGTGCGGCGTCGACGCTCGGCGGCGGGGCGAAGCACGCGCGCGGCACGCGCCGGACGAGTCGCAGCTTATGCCACGCTCCCCACGTGCACCCGAGCAGCGTCGACGGCCACACTGCCGTCCGCTTCGCGGCCAGCCCCCACTCCACGATTGCGTCGAGCCGGGTCAGCGGGACTTCCGGATCGCCGAGAAGCCGCCGGAGGATCGCTGTGCCTGCCGCGAACGGCAGGTTGGCGACGACGGCGAACGGCTCGCTCGGCAGTGGCAGCGCCGTTGCGTCTCCCGCGACGATCTCGACCCGCGGCTCGCCTGCGAAGCGCGACTGCAGCTGGCGGAGGGCGGCCGGGTCGAGCTCGACGGCTCGCACCCGAGCCCCCGCGTTCAGGAGCGCGCGTGTGAGCAGGCCGCCGCCGGCCCCGAGGTCGAGCACGAGCGCATCGGGCGCGACGCATGAGTCGCGGACGAGCTCGTCTGCGAAGGCGCGACTACGAAGAGAGTGGCGACCGTGTGGCCGCGCCCGTGGTGAGGCGCGCCCTGCCACGGAGGAAGCTCATTGTCGGCATCAAGGCTCCGAGATCAGGTCGTCAGGCTCGGTGAGCGCCTCGATCGCGTCCTGAGCCGACTCGAGCTCGCCTTCAGGGACGAGCACGTTCACCGCGTCATCCTCGGGCGCCTGCTCGATCGACGAGTCGATACCGGCGTCACGGAGGATCTCCTGCATCTCCTCCGCCTCGGCCACGTCGCCGGCCGTCGCAACCTGGACCATCCCACTCATCCGCCTTCGATCATAGGGACTTCCGGCTCCGGGCGAGAGGGCCGTGCACCCTTCTTGACGAGCCGGGGCGCGCCGCGCTCGGGAAACGGAACCTCGATCACGTCGAAGTCGCGCGGCACGACGGTGTCCGGGAAGACGGCACAGGCTTCTTCAGCGAGCTCCGGCCCGAAATAGCGTGGCGAGACATGCGTGAGCGCCAGCAGCCTCACCTGCGCGAGGCGCCCGACTTCCGCAGCCTCGACGGCAGTCGAGTGCATGGTCTCCTTCGCGCGCTCCGCCTCCTCGCCGAGGAAGCTCGCCTCGTGCACGAGCAGGTCCGCGCGGTGCGCTGCCTGAACGACGAGCGCGGACGGCGCCGTGTCGCCGGTGATCGCGATCTTCCGCCCCGGTCTGGGGTCGCCCAGCACCTCGGCGGGAGTGACCACGCGTCCGTCCGCCAGCGTCACCTTCCCGCCCGCCTGGAGCCGGCCGCGCTCAGGGAACGGCACCTCGATCACGTCGAAGTCCCGCGGCACGACCGTGTCCGGGAAAACGGCGCAGGCTTCTTCAGCGAGCTCCGGCCCGAAGTAGCGCGGCGAGACGTGCGTGAGCGCCAGCAGCCTCACCTGCGCGAGGCGCCCGACTTCCGCAGCCTCGACGGCAGTCGAGTGCATGGTTTCCTTTGCACGCGCCGCCTCCTCGCCGAGGAAGCTCGCCTCGTGGACCAGCAGGTCCGCGCCGTGCGCTGCCTGCACCACGAACGCCGACGGCGCCGTGTCGCCGGTGATCGCGATCTTCCGCCCCGGCCGGGCCTCGCCGAGCACCTCGGCGGGAGTGACCACGCGGCTGTCCGCGAGGGTAACCTCCTCGCCCGCCTGGAGCCGGCCGCGTTCAGGGCCGGCCGGGATCCCCAGCGCGTCGGCTGCCTCGACGTCGAACTCGCCGGGCCGGTCGTCCTCGACGAGCGCATAGCCGACCGCATCCATGCCGTGCTCGACGGCGAACGGCTCGATGACGTAGTCGCCGCGCTCGATCCTCTCCCCCGGCTCGACCTGGACGAGGCTCAACGGGTACGGAAGCCGGCCGATGAACGGCCGCAGCCGACTGAACAGCTCGCCCAACCCCTCTGGCCCGTAGACCATGAGCGGCGTCTCGTCGCGCCCACGCAGCGCGAAGGTCTTGAGCATCCCCGGCAGGCCGAGGAAGTGGTCGGCGTGGTAGTGCGTGAGAAAGATCTCCTGCAGGTCCGGGAGGCCGATCGACGAGCGCTGGAACTGGCGCTGCGTGCCTTCGCCGCAGTCGAACAGGAGCCGTTCGCTGCCGCGGCGGACGAGCAACGCGGCAGGGCTGCGGTGCGCCGTGGGCATCGAGGCGGCCGTGCCGAGGAAGACGACGTCGAGGTCCATCCCGGCGATTGTAGGATCGCCGGGATGGCAGATCCGACCGTCCTCGAGGTCTATCGGCGCGAAGTGACGCCCGAGATCTATCGCGACGTCCGGGAGCTCTACAAGAAGCATTCGCTCGCCGAGGACGCGCGCGATCTCGAGGGGCTGATCTCGACGCTGACGCCCGACTGCGTCTACGAGCTTGTCCAGACCGGCCACCGCTGGGAGGGACATGACGGGGCGCGCCGCTTCTACTCCGAGCTGCTGACAGCGTTTCCGGACATCCGCTTCGACCTGACGGACATCGTGATCGGTCCGCAGGGCGTGTGCGAGGAGGCGGACGTGTCGGCGACGCAGCAGGCGCCGTGGCTCGGTCAGCCGCCCGTCGAGGGCCGGCTCGAGTGGAAGGTGCTGATCTGGTTCCCGTGGGATCCCGAGCAGCGGCTCTTCCGCGGCGAGAAGGTCTACACTTTCGGGATCGACCTACCTGCTGTCTAGGGCACGACCAGCTTCTCGCCCGGCGAGATCGTCGCCGAGGCGAGATGGTTCCGCCGCTGGATCTGCCACACGCCCTGGCGCGGGTCGCCGCCGTACATCCGCTGCGCCACGCTCCAGAGCGTGTCGCCGGGCCGCACGACGTACATCCGCTTCGGGCCCGAGGCGGTCGAGCTATGGGCGGCGAGCCCCACGGCCAGGGAGATCGCGCAGAGCAGGATGACGAGCTTGCCGAACATCTGTTCGCATGATAGAGCGAACGCCTGTTCGTGTCAAGGCGATCTTACGGAGCTGCTGCGAGTACCGCCTCGACAAGGCCGCCAGACCCGAACCGCACCGGGTCGTCGGCCGGCACCCCCGTCTCCGCCTCGGCCTTCGCGATCGCCGCCCGCGCCTCTCCCTCGTCCAGTCGCGCGGTGTTCAACGCGACGGCCGCGATCCGCGCCGGCCGCGCGGGCAGCGCGACCCGCTCGTGCAGCTCGACGAGGTCGCGCAGCGGCGGGATCCGGTGCGGCCCGCCGCCCGCGCCCTCGACCTCGGTCCGCCCCACCTCGTGGCACAGCACGAGCAGGTGCGGAACGCTGCCGTGGTAGAGCCCGAGCGTGACTCCCGAGTAGACGGGATGCAGGAGCGCGCCCTGGCCTTCGACCCAGAGCAGCTCCCCGCCGCGGGTGCGTCCCTCCACGACGAGGCGCTCGGCGGCACCCGCCAGGAAGTCGGAGACGACTGCGTCGACCGCGATTCCCCAGCCGGCGATGACCATGCCCGTCTGGCCCGTCGGGACGAAGACCGAGTGGAGGCCTCGCCGCCGGGCCTCGAGATCGAGCTCGCACGAAACGGTCATCTTCCCGATCGCGCAATCCGAGCCGACGGTGAGGACGATGGTCGCGTCGACGGCCAGGTTCTCCCCGGTCGCGGTCGAGAGATCCGCCGGCGGGCGGCGCAGGTCGCGCAGCTCGACCCCGCGCCGGGCGGCGAGCTCGCGCAGCTCCGGGTCGTCGCCGAGGAAGACGTGGAGGCCGTTCTCGACGTGCAGGCCGTGCTCGACGCACGAGCGCAGGAGCTCCATCCACGCCGGCGGGAAGTGCCCGCCCTGGGTCACGACCCCGACGAGCGCCGTCGTCGGCCCGAGCGGGAGCGCCTCCTCGACGCTGCCGACCACCGGCACGCCATCCTCGGTCTCTCCCCTGCGGGTCGAGTCGAGGATCGCGGCGACGTCGTCATGGCGATAGCGCAGCACGCCGCGCATCGTCTTGCCGTAGAGCGGGTCGCCGGAGAAGCCCTCAGCGAGCAGCAGATACCGCGTGGACACCGAGCCCCGGTTCCTCCGGTGGAAGCTGAACGCCGGCGACGAAGCGGACGCCCGGCCACGGGTCGTGGGCGAGCAGGAGGTTGCCGTCGAGGTCAACGTGGTCGAAGAGCGACGCGATCTGCGCGCCGGCCGAGATACCGAGCCCCGACTCGACCATGCAGCCGAGCATGCAGCCGAGGCCGAGCGCGCGGGCGGCGTGCACCATCCGCACCGCCTCGCGGATCCCGCCCGACTTCGCCAGCTTTACGTTGATCCCGTGGGCGCGCTCGGCGCAGCCCGGCACGTCGCCGAGCGTATGGCAGTCCTCGTCGACGTAGATCGGGACGGGCGAGCGCTCCTTCAGCGCCGGGCCTCCCTCGTCGCCGGCCGGCAACGGCTGCTCGCAGTACTCGACGCCGAGCTCAGCCAGCGCCGGCAGCGACTCCAGGGCCTCGTCGAGGCTCCAGGCCTCGTTGACGTCGACCTGGAGCGGGAGGTCACCGGCGACGCTCCGGACCGAGCGCACGCGCTCGACGTCGAGCCCGTCGCGGCCGCCGAGCTTGAGCTTGAGGCGGCGGAAGCGGTCGAGCACCTTCTCGGCGCGTCGTCCCATGTCGTCGGGGTCGCCGAGCCACACCGTCCAGCTCGTCGGCGGGCCGCCGCGCGGGAGCCCGAGCAGCCGCCAGACGGGCTGGCCGAGCAGCTTGCCCTGCAGGTCGTGGAGCGCCGCGTCGATTGCCGCCCGCGCCGCGAACTCCCTGACCGGGAGGCGCTGCATCACCTCCTCGAGCGCGAACGGGTCGTCGCCGACGAGCTCCGCGTGCTCCTCGACATACGCCTGCGCCGATACCGGCGACTCGCCGTAGTGATCGAGCGGCTGCGCCTCGCCGAAGCCGGAGACGCCGGAGTGCCGGAGCTCGACGACGACCGCGTCCTCGCTATCGCGTGCACTGCGGGAGATCACGAAGGTCTCCGCGAGCTCGAGCGTCACGATCCGGGCGGAGACGTCCACGCGCGGAACGTACCAACGGCCGACCGCCGGTAGACTGGCTGCTCCCCGGCGCCAGTAGCTCAGGGGATAGAGCGCGCGCCTCCGGAGCGCGAGGTCGCAGGTTCGATTCCTGCCTGGCGCATGTCGTCGTCGTTCACCGCATGCCACGCGGGTTTACGTTGCTCCGGCACGCGTGCGGATGGCGGGCCGTTGCGGGCTCGACTACAAAGAACGGCTCGGAAGTCCTTGTCGTGCCGACGGTTCCGTCGGCCTTCCCCCGCGAGAGCTGCCAGTAGGTGGCTCGTCTCGAGCGGCCCT
>DASQCM010000207.1:0-7748 GCA_035634675.1 Gaiellaceae bacterium | reverse complement strand
GACGTTCGCGTCCACGACGACGACGCATTTCGTAAGGCTCAGCATCCCGAGCCCCCAGAGCGCATGCATCACCTTCGCCGCATGTCCCGGGAACTGCTTGCGGATCGAGACGATGCAGCAGTTGTGGAAGACGCCGGCGATCGGCAGGTCGTAGTCGACGATCTCCGGCAGCGTCGTGCGGATCGCGGGAAGGAAGATCCGCTCCGTCGCCTTCCCGAGCCACGCGTCCTCCTGCGGCGGCTTGCCCACCACGATCGACGGGTAGATCGCGTCCCGTCGCATCGTCATCGCCGTGACGTGAAAGACCGGGAACGGCTCGGCGGCGGTGTAGTAGCCGGTGTGGTCCCCGAACGGCCCCTCCTGGCCGACCTCGTCCTTCTCGATGTAGCCCTCGAGCACGATCTCCGCCCGAGCGGGAGCCTCGACTGCGACAGTAACGCCCTTCACGAGCTCGACCGGCTCGCCGCGGAGGAAGCCCGCCATCATGAACTCGTCGATGTGCTTCGGCAGCGGCGCGCTCGCAGAGTACGCAGTGATCGGGTCGAGCCCGAGCGCGACGGCGACCTCGATCCGGCCGTCGGTGGCGAGGTAGTCGGCGCGGCCGTCCTTGTGGATCTGCCAGTGCATGAACGTCGTGTTCTTGTCGATGACCTGCATCCGGTACATGCCGACGTTGCGGCCGCCGGTCTGCGGGTCGTGCGTGATCACGGCGGGGAGCGTGATGAACGGCGCCGGGTCGCCAGGCCAGCAGCGCTGGATCGGGAGGAGCCCGAGGTCGACGTCGTCGCCGCGCAGGACGATCTCCTGACAGACGCCCTTGCCAACCGTCTTCGGCCTGGAATCCGCGACAGACTTGAGCTTCTGCAGGCCGCGCACCTTCTCCATCAGCCCCTGCGGCGGCTGCATCTCGAGTACGTCTGCGAGCTTCGCTGCGACGTCGTCGAGCTTGTCGACGCCCAAGGCGAGGCACATGCGGCGCTCGGTGCCGAACTGGTTGATCAGCAGCGGGTGCTCGGAGCCCTTGGGCTTCTCGAACAGGAGCGCCGGGCCGCCGGCCTTGACGGTACGGTCGACGATCTCCGTGATCTCAAGGTCGGGATCGACCTCGGCGGAGACGCGAACAAGCTCGCCCTCGCGCTCGAGCAGCGCGATCCAGTCGCGGAGATCCTTCGTCGGCATCCGGCGAGTCTATGGCGCGCGGAACGTCAGTCGACGTGCACAGTCGCCGTCTTGCGCGGCCGTGCCCCGCGGGCAAATTGCTTGGCGAAGACCGTGACCTCGTGGCCCGACACACGAATTCCGGAAGGCGAATATCCGTCGAGGGAAGGAATGGCGTACCGGCGGAACGTCCGCCCGCCGTTCTTCGTCACCCAGAGCGAGACCGTGCCGAACAACGGTCCGGCGCCGCACACCGGGCACGATCCCGTGAAGTACGCCACCTGCGGGCCGCCGAGCGTCCACGCTCCCAGATACGAGTCGAGCTGATGCGGTGCGTTCACGCCGAAGTACGCCTCGGCGAAGACGAGCCTCCACGTGCGACCGTCGTCGCCGGAGCGGACGCCCACGTACCCCTCTTGATTCATCGCGGCGCCGTTGTCCCATACGACCCACGCGGTCGAGCCGCTACAGCGGACAGCCGAGGGGTGCGGATACGTCGAAGTCCAGTTACCCGGCTCGCGAAAGAGAGTGCGACCATCGGCGCCGACGATTCGCCTGTTGATGACATGAACCCCGCACGCTTTCCCGCTCCTCACCGCCGACATCGATTCGCGGCTGCCGCGTCGGGCGGCAGTGCTCCCACCGGTGATGATCGAACTGATTACAAGTGCGGCGCCCGCGAGCAAAGCTATAACCGCTGCTGCGCCCAACCATCGCCGCCGTTGCCGCGCCCTCGCCTCGCGGATCAGCGCCTCGAGCTCGTCCTGCGGTGGTGGGGCGATAACCGTCACGGACGATGCCAGGAGATCTGTGAAGTCCAGTTGTAGTGACCGTAGTAGTTCTCGGTCGCCCCGACGCTTGCGATCGGCCCTGCGAGCTTTCCCGTCGAAGCGTCTGCTGCGTAGAGGTTCCCGGGCCAGGCCTTGCCGTTGAAGCGCGTCCTGACGAAGAGAACCCAACGACCCTCGGCCGACCAGCTAGGCCATTCGTCGCTCGTTCCCCGCGGCGGACGGGTCTGAGGCAGGACCGACGCGGTCTTGCCGTGGACGAGCCAGATCGACCGACGTTCGTGGCCGAACGGATCATCCTCGTTCTTCGGGCCGGCAGCAACGACGAGCGTCCCACCACTGTTGCAGGAGAACGCGCCCCAGCTCGTCTGGCCGGTCGCCGGCAGGAGCGTCGTGGCCCGCCAAGACGGCGGCGCCGCCGTTGCGATCCCATCGCCCTGAGTGACGAACCGGCCGTGCCGGTTGAGGACGTAGACGAGCCTGTTTCCGCACCAGGAGACGTAGTCGTCGTGGTAGAGCTCGCTTGTGACGACACGCGGCTGCCCGCCCGCCACGGGCAGCGCGATGAGGGGGACCCCATCGGCGAGTATCGAGGCCGAGGCGTAGAGGTCCTTCCAGGAGAGGAGCCAGCGGCCGTCGGGCGAGAACCCCTGCAGCAACAGCGGAGCACCTTCCCGCCTCGGTTCGCGAAACAGCTCCCGCTTCGATCCGGTGGTCAGGTCGACGATCCAGATCTGTTCGACGTAAGCAGGGTGCCCTGCGGTGCGGGATACGCCGAGAAACCGGCCGCCGGGAGAGAAGGTCGCGGTCCACGCCCCCCATCGATCCGGCAGTAGTCGGCGCAACGGCCCGCCGGCGCGCCCGACCTCGACGCCGCCGTGAGCGGTGACCAGTGCCAGCTCGTGACCGCTCGGCGACCAGACCGGAGTCCCGGCAAGACGGTGCACCGGCCCGCCGCGCGAGGAGACGTAGCCCCGCCGGAAGCCGACCCAGCGCCCGTCGGCGCTCATTGCGATCGGAGCTGCGACGTGCGAGCGGACGACCGTGCGGATGCGGCAGCCGCGCAAGTCCAGCAGTTCGAGTGCACCGCCTCGGACGAAGGCGATCGTCCCCAAGTTCCCTGGCGGGCACTGGTGCGACCGCGCCAGTGCATGTCGCGACCCGGACGCCCCGACCACGCTCCGACCGTTTCCGGGGACCGCGGTCCAGACGGCAAGACCGCCTCCGGCCACCAACGCGACCACCGCCGCGAGGGCCATCTGCCGTCGCCGCTGCCGCGCCCGCGCCTCGTGGATCAGCGCCTCGAGGTCTTCGGATGAAGGAGGTCGCGGCGGTGCGAGCGTCACGATGACGTGATTATGAGTAGCACCACTGCCAGGCGTCAAGACACGTCGTGCGGTGCGGCGTTGGCGGCGCTAGGAGCGCTTGGCGCGGCGCTGCTTCGCGACCCACTCGGTCAGGGACCCGAGCGCAATCACGAGGACGAAGACGAGGCCGGTGGCGAGCATCAGCAGGACGACCTTCCGCCCCTCCTCGGCGGCCGTCTCGACTCCCAGCAGCAGATGGAAGGCGGCGGCGAGCACGGCGCGAGACTATCGCAGACTCAGGCGTCCACGACGAGGTCGGCGAAGCTCGCCGAGCTCTTGCCGAACTCCCACCAGCCGTGCACGCGGGGCTGCACGAACGCCGTGCTTCGCCCGTACACGAGCGGGATCACCGCGACGCGCTCGGCGACGGCGTAGCGGTCGGCCTCGTGGAAGCGCTCGAGCCGTCCGCGGTCGCTGCGCTCCTGCCGCGCGGCCTCGATCAGCTCGTCGAAGACCGGGTCGGCGAAGCCGCCCTCGTTCGTCCGGCTCGTCGACTGGAAGAGCAGGCGGAGGTAGTACTCGGGGTCGGGGTAGCCCGGCAGCCAGCCGGTGATCCGGATCGGCGCGGTGGCTATCCGCCCGCCGACCTCGAACGCCTCCTCTTCGAGCCACGACCACGACGACACCGAGACCCGCTCGCCGAAGATCTCGCGCCAGGCGCCGGCGATCACCTCGAGGATGTCGTCCCAGACCATCATCCCCGCAAGCTCCAGCGGTCCGTCGTAACCGGATCGAGCGAGACACTCGCGCGCCAGATCGGGGTCGTAGCGGAGCGCGATGTCGGGCGTGTGGCCCTGGAGCGCCGGCGGGACGACTCCGCCGCTCGCGACCACGAGATTCGCCGGGCAGACCGCCGCGAGCGCGTTGCGATCGATCGCATGCGCGAGCGCGCGCCTCAGCTCGAGGTTCCCCGCCACCGGGTGCGTGTGGTCGAAGCGGATGTACGCCGACCAGGCGGGCGAGCCGAGGATGGCGTCCTCACGCACCGCGCCCGGCATCAGATCGGCGAGCCGCGGCGTGTACCGGACGAGGATCAGATCGGTCTCACCGCGCTCGTACTCGGGCAGCGCATCGGCGATCGCCGTCCGGTACAGCTCGGCCTCCGCGACGTTGCCCGGACGCTCGGAGCGGCGCCGCAGCACGAGCCGCTCGTCCGTCCGCTCGGCCACCTCGAACGCTCCGCTCACAACCCGCGCGTCGGCGACGCCCTGGATCGCGTGTCGCGGCTGCGGCCCGCTGTCGGGCCGGTTCATCACGCTCATGAAGTAGGGCGCCGGCGCGTTGAGCCGGAACTCGACCGTGCGGTCGTCGAGCGCGCGCACGCCGACCGCGTCCCAGTCCGTGTTCCGGCCGAGGTACGTCTCCTCGCCGTTCTCGAGCGCGAAGTAGATGGCGACCGAGGAGCCGGGGCTTTCGGGATCGAGGACGCGCTTGATCCCGAACTCGACGTCGTGCGCCGTCAGCGGCGTCCCGTCGGACCACTCCAGGCCTTCGCGCAGGTGGAAGACGTAGCGCAGGCCGTCGTCCGAGATCTCCCAGCGTTCGGCAAGCGACGGGACGATCGTCCGCTCGGGCCACGCCTCGACGAGCCGGTCGAAGAGCTGCATGCACGCCTGGATGTTCGGCCAGGCGATCGCGCTCTTCGGGTCGAGGTCGTTCGGGAGGAAGCTCGTCGCAACGCGGATGCGCTCGGTCGCCGCGCGGGACTCGGGCGGCGTCCAGTGCCCGAATGCGCGCTGGTACGCCTCGTTCGCCTCCGCGAAGCGCAGCGAAGTGTGCAGCGCGAGCGCGAGCTTGAACAGGACGAGCGCCATCGCCTGCCGCTCGCCGCGGCGCTCGAGCAACGGGAGCAGGTCGCGGTAATCCTCGATCGCCTCGTCGAGCGAGTACTCGAGCCGTGCCTTGTCGCCTGCGCGCAGGAGATAGTCGGCCGCCTTACCCTCGTCCTCCGCCCGGAGCCAGTGGTACGCCAGCAGCCCGAGCACCTCTCCCTCACGGCCCGCGTACCGCTCCTCGAGCCACTCGGCCGCCCGCCGGTGGAGACGCGTGCGCTGCTCGGCGAGGAGCGTCCGGTAGGCGGTCTCCTGGATCAGCGCGTGGCGGAAGCGGTACTCCGGATGCGGCCAGCGGCGGCTCTGGCGGAGCAACCCGAGCCGCTGCAGCTCGTGCAGCGGCTCGCCGGCGTCCTCGTCGACCACTCCCTCCAGCAGCGGTAGAGGGAAGGTGCGTCCGAGCGCCGAGGCGGCGGTGACAAGGTCACGCGCCTGCGGCGAGAGGCGGTCGAGCCTCGCGAGGATCGCCTTCTCCACGGTCGGCGGAACCTCGACCTCGACCGCGTGGTCGAACCGCCAGCCCTCGTCGATGCGCACGAGGGCACCGACGTCGGCGAGCGAGCGGACGAGCTCCTCGAGGAAGAACGGGTTGCCGTCCGCCGCCTCGAGCACTCGCCTCTCGAGCTCGGCCGGCAGCGTCGCCGGTGCGACGAGGGCGGCGAGCAGCTCGCCGTCGGCGTCCCCGAGCGGGCCGAGGTCGAGCTCGCGCAGGAGGTGCGGGAACTCGCGGCTCGCATGCTCGCGGAGCCCCCAGGCGGCGTGGTCGCGCTCGGGCCGCAGCGAGAGGACGAGCAGCACCGGCGCCTCCTCGGCGAGCGAGAGGAGCTGCTCGAGGAGGAGCACCGAGGTCGGGTCGGCCCAGTGGAGGTCCTCAATCGCGACGACGAGCGGCGCGTCGTCCGCCAGCCGGGCGAAGAGCTGGCCCACGACCTCGAAGGTACGCCACTGCAGCGCCTCCGGCGAGAGCTGGGAGGTGCGTGCCTCAGCCTCGCGCTCGAGCGCCACCTCGAGCAGGCCTCCGAGGTACGGGTACAGCTCGGCGGCGCCGCTTTCCCCGAACAGTTGCTCCAGCCGGCGGCGGAGGCCGACGCGAACACGGAGCTCGGGCTCGTCCCCACCCGCGCCGATCCACTCCCCGCGCAGGAGGTCGCGGAACGGCCAGTACGGCAGCGACTCGCCGTACGAGACGCAGCGGCCTTCGAGCCAGGAAGTCCCGTCGCGCTCGGCGAGCTCGCGCAGCTCGTTGAGGAGGCGGCTCTTGCCGATCCCCGCGTCGCCGGCGACCACCAGTACGCCGCCACGGCCGGCGCGGAGGGCCTCGAGCGCCTCGCGGCCCTGGCCGAGCTCTCGGGAGCGGCCGACTAGCCGCGTCTCGACCCCTGGCAGACCGCGCTGCGGCCGTGCTTCCGCCGCGACGCCTGCCACCGGCCACGCCGCCACCGCCTCGTCCTTCCCTTTCAGCTCGAGCTCCAGCCGCTCTCCCCAGTCGAAGAGGCCCTCGACGGCGTGGTGCGTTGCGTCGTCGACGAGGACGGCTCCCGGCTGCGCGGCGGACTGCAGGCGGGCCGCGACGTTGACGGTGTCGCCGAAGGCGGCGTACTCGACCCGAGAGCCGGCGCCGACCTCGCCCACGACCACGGCCCCCGTCGCGGCGCCAACTCGCACGCCGAAGCCCTCGGCGCCCCAGCCGCGACGCACCTCGCGTGCGTACTCGTCCATCTCGCCGACGATGCGCAGCGCGCAGCGGACAGCGCGCTCGGCGTCGTCCTCGCGCGTCGTCGGCGCGCCGAAGAAGGCGAGGACTCCGTCGCCTGCGAGGTCCTTGACGTGGCCGCCCAGCGACTCCACCTCGCCGACGATCCGAGCAACGGCCTCGCCGAGGACCAGCCTCACGTCCTCGGGGTCGAGCCGCTCCGCGAGCGCGGTCGAGCCGACGACGTCGGCGAAGACGGCCGTCAGGACCTTCCGCTCCTCCCGGACTGCAGTGGTCATGGACAGAGAAAAGCGAACGACGGGGCGAGGATCAAGCCGGGCGGCGCATGAAGTGCGCGACGAGTGCCTCGTCGACGGCCCCGTCGCCCGCAGCGCCGCGGGCCAGGCGGTCGAGTTGCACGGGGTCGGAATGGAGCCGGAGAGCGGTCCGGGCCTCGTCCAGCTCGCCGCGGCCGAGCAGCGCGGCGGTCGCCGCCCAGAGCTGCCCGTCACCGTCGGCGTCCTCGGCCCGCAGCTGGCTGCAGAGCGAGATGAGGTCGGAGAGGTCCGCGACCGCAGCGACCTCGTGCAGCGCCGAGATGCGAGCGACGCCGTGCGCGTAGAGGTAGTCCCCGAGCAGTAACGCCGTGTCGTCGTCGGCAGGCGCGAACAGGCGGGGCCGGCCGTAATGGACGAGGTAGCCCTCGTAGATGGTCTCGAGCCCGAGCGCGTATCGGGCCTCGCCCAGCGGCGAGAAGACGGGACTGGCGTCGCGCTCGGCGTCGGGCAGCAGGCAGTCCCCCCAGAGCGTGCTCTCCGCGGCCGCGTCGCCGGCCATCGTCTCCCAGACGTCAGCGAGCAAAGCTTGCCACCGCGGCGACCGTTCGCTCGATCTCCTCCTCGCCGTGGGC
>DASQCM010000206.1:0-4511 GCA_035634675.1 Gaiellaceae bacterium | reverse complement strand
GCCCGGTGAGTGCGAGGCGGAGCGCCTTCAGGTCTCCGCCCACCGCCTTCAGCTCGCGGACCACGACTCGAGGCTCGACTCCCGCCTCGACGAGCTCGCGAAAGCGGGTGAGCGTCTCGGGCGCGTCCACCTCCACCGCTGGCGGCGGCTCGAGCACGAGCTCCGCATACTCCCGCGCCTCGACGAGGTCCCGAGCGCCGCGCAGCACGGGAACGACGGAGACGGGCACGCCGACCCGGCCTGCGAGCTCGTCGTCCGTCAATGCCGCGAGAGCCTCGATCGAGAGCCTCCGCACCCGTGCGAGGTCGAGGTGGATGTCGTGCCGCGGCAGGCCGAGCTCCTCGAGGTAGGCGCGGACCGCCTCGGCGGGAATCCCTTCCTCGCGCAACGACGCAACCGTCCCGCCGGGAGCACGCTTTGCGAGCTTGCGACCGTCGGGTCCAAGGATCAGACCGTGATGGACGAACTCCGGAGGCGTCGCGCCGAGCGCCGCGAACATGCGCCGATGCAGCGCCTCGTTGGGGCGGTGGTCGTTGCCGCGGACGACGTGCGTGATTCCGAAGTCGATGTCGTCGACCACCGATGCCAGGTGATAGGTCGGCGAGCCGTCCTCGCGCAGCAGGGTCACGCCCTCGAAGCGGTCGCCGAGCGGCGCTCCCGCCTCCCGGTGCCGCTCGGCGCGATCGCTCTGCCGCACCGGGCCCTCGTCCCACTCGACCCCGAGCCACTCGAGATCGCGCAGGATCGCCTCCTCCCCACCCTCGACGTTGCGCGCTGGGTCGGTGTCGTCGATCCGGAGCAGCATCCAGTCGCCCAGCCGCCGGTTCGCCACGGCACTCAGCGCGTTGCCGAGATGGAGCGATCCCGTCGGGCTCGGGGCGAAGCGGACTCTCACCGGCATCCGGCGAGTGTAAGGTTCTGCCCGCGATGGAGTCCTGGCGCGCATCGGTTCTCCGCCAAAACGGCTGATCTGCCGCTTCCCAGCACAGCGTCCTAGGGAAGCGGCGGGACGCGACGCGATCCCGCCCCGAAATGGAGGTGTACGTCGCGATGCCGATGCCACATCGCACCCAGCAGCAACTGATCAAGCGCCGTCTGGTTGGGAAGGACGGTGCCGAGCGGATCCGCGAGCTCCGCGCGATCCTGGCCGAGCTGCCCGGCTACCGCAACGGGCCTTATGCGGACCTGCGCAAGTGGGTCGAGGGCGAGCTGGAGGCGGCGCGCACGCGGAAGCGAGTCGTGCACCGCGACTCGATCGCCGTGCGCCGCGAGGGCGCCGGGCAGATCGCGCTCGTCGGCCCGCCCAACGCGGGCAAGTCGTCGCTTCTGCAGGCGCTGTCGGCCATCCAGATCCGGACCGGCGACTACGCCTTCACTACGACCCGTCCGGTCGCGGCGACCACCCGCCTCGGCGGCGTGCTCGTCCAGCTCGTCGAGATCCCCGGACTGATCGAAGGCGCCGCCGACGACCGCGGCGGAGGTCGCGCGCTGCTCGGCGTTCTCCGCAACGCGGACGCGATCCTGTGGTGCCACGCCTGTGACCGGCCGCCCGAGGAGCTGGAGGTCATCCGTGCGGAGGTCGCTGCGGCCGGGATCGAGCTACCCGCGCTCCTGGCCGCGACGAAATGCGACGAGGCGGCGCCGCCGTCGCATACGGGCCTGCGCGTGCTGCCGGTCTCCGTCCTCGACGACACGAGTCTCGACCGGCTCCGTGAGGAGCTCTGGGCGCTGACCGGCCTCGTCCGGGTCTACCTCCGCGACGGTGGGGACCCGGTCGCGCTCCACCCGCCGGCGACCGTCCTGGACGTCGCCGACTCGATCCATCACGAGCTGCGTGAGCGTTGCACCGGCGCACGGATCTGGGGCCCGTCGGCGCGATTCAACGGGCAACAGGTCGGTGGGCAACACGAGCTGAAGGACGGCGACACCGTGGAAGTTCTGTCCCGCTAGAGCTCGGACGCGGCCCGGAACAGCTCCTCGCCCTCGGTGCCGAAGCCGCCCTGCTCCTCCTCGAGCACCGCGCGGAGCGTTCGGGCCTCGCGGCGGCTGAGCGTGACGCGACCCGAGTCGAGGCCGCGTCCGAGCAGAAGCGAGAGGTCGCGGTGCTGCGAGGACCGTCCCGCTTGCCCAGCCGCTGCTGCGGCGAGCCGGCTGACGACCTCGCGCCGTACGCGCACTCGCGTCCCGTAGATGTCGAGATGAACGTCCTCCTCAGTTGCCACTTACTAGCTATGACCCGATTTGCGAGCTTGCAACCTCCGAGGCTGGAACGCGTAGACCTTGCCCCAGCCCACCATGTAGAGCTTGGTGCCGTCGGTCACGACCGGGGTGAACGAGCCGTCCGGATACGTCCACAGCTCCTTGCCCGTGCGCGCGTCGAGGCCGTATGTGCGGCGGCTGAGGGTCGCGAAGTAGACCACGCCGTCGACGACGGTCCCGGAGCCCGAGATGGGACCGTTGGCGTGGAACTTCCAGAGGACGTCTCCCGTCGCGGCGTCGAACGCGTAGAAGTTGTGGTCGTAAGAGCCGACGTAGACCCGGTGCCGCCAGACCGCGGGCGAGCCGTAGACGTAGCCGCCGGTGCCGTGCGTCCAGCGCAGCTTGCCGCTGTGTTCGCCGAACGAGTAAACGTGTCCGTCGGTCGAGCCGAGGTAGACGCGGGAGTAGGCCACGGCCGGCGTCGAGTAGAACGTTCCGTGGCCGCCGAACAAGGTGCGATTCGACGCGGCGCGCCAGAGGAGCTTGCCGTCTGTCGCCCTCATCGAGTAGAGGCGCCCGTCGTACGCGCCGAAGAAGAGGCGGCCGCGGTCGTACGCAAGGGCACCCTTCACGGCTCCTCCGGCGTGGAATGTCCAGACGGTCGAGCCGTCGACGGTCTTGAGGCAGTACACGTTCCCTTCGGCGTCGCCGACGTAGATCCGGTTGTGGACGATGAGCGGCGACGTCTCGGTCGCGCCGAGGTGCTTGCGCCAGCGGAGGCGGTGGGACGGGCCCGCCGCGACCGTGAGGATCTCGCCGTCTCCCCTTTTCGCGGCATCTCGTCCACAGGGATGCCGGTTGAGGAACGACTCGTAGACCGAGCCGCGGCCGAGCCGGTCGACGGCGGGCGAGGACGCCTCGCAGCGGCCCACGTGGACGGTCCAGAGCCGGAGGCCGTTCCTCGTGGAGACGGCCACCAGGTTCCCGGCCAGCGTGGCGTAGTAGAGGTAGTGGAACGCGACGGCGGGGGGGAACTCGACGAGCGAGGTGCCGCCCGAGACCCAGACGAGCCGGAATGGCGGCCTGAGCTTGCCGACGCCGACGTGCAGGTGCTGCGGCACGCCGCCGAACACCGGCGACACGATCGACGACTTGTGCGGCTGCGGCGGGACGGCAGTCTGCGCCGGCTCGAACTCGGTCGAGGTGCCCTTGACGTTGCCGCCGTAGTGGTGCCGGGAGACGTAGTAGGCGGTCCCGAGGCCGGCGACGACGATCAGGACGCCGGCGACGACGAGCAGGCGGCGCATCCGGCGGATAGTGCCTGCGGCGGCTGCCCGCCCGGCGCGCTACGTTCGCGCCGTCGAGGAACTTCAGCTGGCGTGGTTCGGCGAGCACGGACGCGTCTAGGTCCCCCGACTTTCAGCCGTCGAAGGTCGGTCAGGCAGTTGCGCGGCCCACCATTCGGGCGGGACGATCTGCATCGCGAGCTCGAACGAGCTCCGATCAAGCGACTCCGCGAGCTGCGCGATAGCTACGAGATTGTCGCGTAGCCACTCGTCGTCGACCGGCCCGCTGGCTTGAGTCGCTGGGCTCAGACGGCTCAGCCTCGGGCCACGCAGATGCTCCTCCAGCGGCTCCGATTCATCGAGCACGCTGCCCCACCAGTACAGTCGACTGTAGAGCTCGACGTGGCGATCGACGATCTCCGCGTACGTGCCCGAGTTGACCATCACGTCGGCCCAGCGTCCGAGCACCTCTTGGCCATGAGCCCGCAACCTGGCGATCAGCCGGTGGAGTTGTTCGCGGCGGTCAGGGTTGGCGAGCATTTCGTCTATCGCCGCCGCAAGATGCGGCGTATCGAGCACTGCCTCGGTGCCGGCTGCGAGCGGCCGGTCCTCGAACTCTCCGTCCGGAACGAGACCGGCGAGCTCGAGCAGACCGGCCCACACGAGTCGAGCGGTGCGGACCAAGTCGAACAGCGCATACTGCGCGAGTACCGACCAGCGCTGTCGCTGTCGTCGCTCGAGCACTTCGTTGAGCACCGCCGCGGTCACCGCGACAACGATCAAACTCGCGACGAGGCCCGCGAAAAGCGCGTGCCGCGACCAGAACCCGTCGTTGACGAAGTCCCACACGACCGCCCCGGACAACACGAGCACACTGAGTCCGCCGATGATCCACGTCGAGCGCACGTACGTCCGAAGCGAATCGGAGCGACGAGGACCGACAGCGCGACGAGCCATGCTCAGTCTTGTGGGTTCTGACGATTGAACTGGCTCGGGTCGAAGTAGTCCCGCCAGGCCTTGATTTTG
>DASQCM010000205.1:0-4306 GCA_035634675.1 Gaiellaceae bacterium | reverse complement strand
CCGGGCGCTGACGCTGACGTTCGCCGAGCCGGTGGCGGACGTCCTCGGCTCACGGCTGCCGCGGCTCCAGCCGGCCACGCGCGGCCGCTGGACGCAGCTCGACTCCCACACGCTCGCCTTCCAGCCCACCGGCTTCGGCTTCGGGCTCGGCGGGACCGTGCGGGTGCAGCTTCCGTCGCAGTCGCTTGCGTGGCACGTTCCCCCGGGGTCCACCCTGAGGCTGCAACAGCTCCTTGCCCGGCTCGGTTATCTCCCGTTGCGCTGGCGCCACACCGCCGACCCGCCGCCGACGCCGGCGCAGGAGGTCGCGGCCGCCGTCTCTCCGCCTCAGGGCACCTTCTCCTGGCGCTACCCGGGGACGCCTTCCTCGCTCCAGACGCTCTGGAAGCCGGGCGGCTGGAACGTCGTCACGCAAGGGGCAGTGATGCGATTCGAGGACGAGCACGGGATGCCGACCGACGGATTCGCCGGGCCGGAGGTGTGGCGGGCACTCCTGCGCGACGACCTGACGGGCCGGCGCTCGGACCGCGGCTACAACTACGTCTTCGTGCACGAGACGATCCCTCAGTCGCTCTCCCTGTGGCACAACGGCCGGGTGATCCTCACCTCGCCGGGCAACACAGGTATCGCGCAGGCGCCCACCGCGCCGGGCACGTGGCCGGTGTTCGAGCACATCTCGGTCGGGACGATGAGCGGCACGAACCCCGACGGCACGCACTACCACGACCCCGGGATCAAGTGGATCAGTTACTTCCACGGCGGCGACGCGCTGCACGCCTTCCCGCGGGCGTCGTTCGGGACGCCGCAGAGCCTCGGCTGCGTCGAGCTTCCCGAGTCGGCCGCGGGGCAGGTCTGGCCCTACACGCCGATCGGCACTCTCGTCACGATCGAGTCGTGACCATGGCCGACCCGCTTTCAGAGCTACGGAACGTCGTCGCCACGACCGCGCCGGCTCCCGCCGAGATGACCGACTACCTGGCGAAGGTCCGCGACCGGGCGTACGCGGTCACCGATCGGGACATCGACTCCCTGGAGGAGGAGGGCTTCTCCGAGGACGCTATCTTCGAGCAGACGGTCGCGGTCGCCATTGCGGAGGGTCTGCGGAGGCTGGACCGCGCCAACGAGGTGATCGGATGAGGCTCGGGGTCGTCGATGCCGGACACGCGCCGGCGGAGGCCGCGATGCTCGCGACCATCCGGGAGAACACGGGCAACGAGCCGCTCGGCGTCATCAAGACGCTGCTGTACCGACCGGAGCTGTTCGGTGAGCCGTTCTCCGAGGCTCTCGACGTCGCGATGCGAGGGCCGTCCGAGTGGAGCCCGGGCGAGCGCGAGCTCTTCGCGGCGTTCACGTCGCTGCTTCGGCAGTGCCCGTTCTGAGCGGGCTCCCACGGCGCGGTCGCGTCGTACGCTCTCGGTGAGGAAGTCTGGGACGCGGTCGTCGCCGACTGGCGGACTGCGCCGTTGCGGCCCGAGCTGCACGCTGCGCTTGCCTTCATTGAGGTGCTGACGCAGCGGCCGGACGAGCTGACCGCCGCTGACGCCGAAGCCGCCTACGACGCGGGCGTCTCGCGCGAGGCGTTGCGCGACGCGGCCACGGTGTGCGCGTTCTTCAACATGATCACTCGGCTCGCCGACTCCCTCGGCTGGGACGTGCCGGACCCCGAGCGGCTGGCCGGGCGCGCGCCCGCGATGCTCGACGGCGGGTACTCCTTCGCGTCGATGCGGCAGCGCTAGCCGCTCATCCCTCCAATGGTCTGAGGGTCGGGTAGAGCCGGCGGAAGCGCCGGTAGCCGTCGTCGTAGTTCCACTCCGGCTCGATTCGGCGCTGCGGCCGGACGCAGCGGGCGACCGCGTCGTCGGCGTCCGTGAACACACCTGCGTGAATGCCGGCGAGGAGTGCCGCGCCGAAGGCAGATCCCTCCTCCGACTCGGTCGTCTCGAGCGGGAGCCCGAGCACCGAGGCGACGATCCGGAGCCAGAGCAAGCTACGTGCGCCGCCGCCCGAGATGCGCCCGCTCTGCGGCTTCACGCCGAGCTCGCGGAGCAGCTCGAGCGAGTCCCGGAGCCCGAAAGCGACGCCCTCCAGCATCGCCCGCCAGAGCGCGCCGCGATCGTGGCGGACGGCGAGTCCGACGAACGCGCCGCGTGCGTTCGGATCCGGATGGGGCGTCCGCTCGCCGGCGAGGTACGGCGCGAAGAGCAGACCCTCACTGCCGGCCGGCCAGCGGGACGCCTCCTCCTCGAGGTCGGCGAGCTCCGCGGCGAGGACGTCGCGGAGCCACGCGGCCGAGCCCGCTGCGCTCAGCATGACTCCCATCGCGTGCCAGGTCTCGGGGACCGCGTGGCAGAACGCGTGGACTCGCCCCTCCGGGTCGTGTTCATAGGCGGGCAGCGCCGAGAAGACGACGCCGGAGGTGCCGAGGACGACGGAGACCGGTCCTGGGCGCGCAATCCCCACGCCCAGCGCGGCTGCGGCCTGGTCGCCGGCCCCCGCGATCTCGGTCGACTCGTAGACGGGCGGGAGCCAGTCGAGGGGGATCTCGAGCTCCGCGCACACCTCCTGTGACCAGTCGCGCCGCCGGACGTCGAACAGGAGCGTTCCCGAGGCATCCGCGACGTCGGTGGCGAGCTCGCCCGTCAGGCGGAGCCGGACGTAGTCCTTCGGTAGCAGGACATGCCGGATCCGGCCGTACAGCTCCGGCTCGTGCCGGCGCAGCCAGAGGAGCTTCGGCGCGGTGAAGCCGGTCAGCGCGCGGTTTCCGGTCAGCTCGACGAGCCGGCCGAAGCCGATGCGGTCCTCGATCTCCGCGCACTCGGCTGCGGTGCGCTGGTCGTTCCAGAGAATTGCCGGACGCAGCACGCGCTGCTCGGCGTCGAGGACCACGAGCCCGTGCATCTGCCCCGACAGTCCGATCGGCCCCTCGGGCAGCCGGCCGAGGACGTCCTCCGCCGCACGCCACCAGTCCTCCGGCTCCTGCTCCGACCAGCCCGGCTGCGGCCGCGAGAGCGGAACCTCGCTGCCGGCCGTCGCGAGCACGCGGCCCTCCTCGTCGATGGCAACGCCCTTGACCGCGGAGGTGCCGACGTCGAGGCCGACGAGGGCCACGCTACGCGCCGAGCGCGGCGTACACGAGCTCGTAGGCGGCGACGGCGTCCTTCGCCAGCTGCGCTCGACGCAACCCCGTCTCGTCGATCTTCGAGGCGACCCCGTCGATGAAGCGCCACTGCAGGACAGACCGCTTCACGGCGCCGACCGCATCCTCGGTGTACGGGTAGAGGTCGAAGCCGAGCCGCTCGCCGTTCTCGCCGTAGCCGGCCCGCCGCAACTCGAGCGCGAGCTCGAGAGTCTCCATGAAGGCCGTCGCGCCGACCATGTTGTCGTCGTCGAACGTCCCCCAGCCGGAGTTCGCATGCTGATGGCCGAGCAGCCCCTCGGCAGCGAGCAGCGCCGCGTACTCGGCGAGATTCTCGCCGTTCATGATCAGGTGCTGCCAGTCCATGTTGACCTTGACGTTCTCGATCCCGCGGGCGCGGAGGGTGTGGATCACGTGCAGCGTCATGCCCACGTTGCGCATGAGGATCTTCATGGCCGGCTCCGAGTTCTTGTGCTCGAGGAACAACGTGACTCCGCGTTCGTCCGCGTGGTCGGCGGCCTCCCCGACACCGTCGATGAAGCGCGCCCACGATTCGGCGTACGGCGTCTGGAACGGGTAGTTGTACCCCTCGATCCCGGGCCAGATGATCATCTGCGCGCCGACGTCGGCCGCGAGGTCGATCGCCTCCCGGGTCAGCCGCAGCGCCTCGGCGCGGATCGCGTCGTCGGGGGAGCAGAAGCCTCCCTTGCCGAAGCGGGGGTCGAGATGCAGGCCGCTGGCGATGCAGTAAATGCCGTGCCCGTCGAGCGCGTCTCGAACGGCCTCGAGATTGTCGTGTGAAAGCTCCTGCGGATAGTGGAACTCGTAGTCGTCGATCAGCTCGCCCAGCCCCTCGACGGCGGTGCGCACCTTCTGGACGGTGGAGATGCCTGCGAGCTCCGGCTTGTACCCGCCCGGGTTGAAGCGCGTTGCCATGCTGCCGAACGCCCAGATTCCAAGACTGGTGTTCATGTGCCGACCATATCGCCGACGGCTTTGCGCGGCTCACATTGGAGAGTAGTATCTGCCGCGCCGAGCGACCGGAGCGGGCGACGGGCGGACTCAAGGGGGAGTCTCTCGTGCAAGCGATGGAGCGGGCACATCAGGAGGCCCCCTCACGGGCTCTCGAAGTCCATACGTCGTTAAAAACTGGACCGTACGAAGGAGGGC
>DASQCM010000204.1:0-3095 GCA_035634675.1 Gaiellaceae bacterium | reverse complement strand
CCGCCGTCGCCGTCTACGGCGGCTCCCTGCTCGGGCTCCAGGCATTCGACGAGGGGATCGCCGCTGCAGCTTCCGGGCCTGCCGCACCGATTCTTGTCTCCATCTTCCTCGAGGGCGGTGCCGACGGACTCTCAGTGCTGTCACCGCAGGGCGATCCGCTCTACAAGACGCTGCGGCCGAAGCTCGCACTCGCCGGCGGAACACAACTCGCCGAGGACGACCGGCTCTACTGGCATCCGGCGCTCAGCGGGCTCCAGAAGCTCTACTCGGAGAAGAAGGTGACGGTGCTGCCCGCCGTCGGCTATACGAACGCTGACCAGTCGCACTTCACGTCCCGCCACTACTGGGAGGTCGGGGCGACGGCCGCCACGCTTCGGACGGGCTGGCTCGGACGGTACCTCGACCGGGTCGGGAAGAAGGACAACCCGCTCCAGGGACTCTCGCTCGACGACACTCTCGCCCCTGCCCTCGCGACCGCCAAGGTTCCAGTGGCGTCGATCTCAGGCCCCGACCAGTACGACTTCTACAGCAAGCGAGTCTGGGGCGAGGTCGAGCAGCGAATGCTAGAGACGATCGGCCTCATGGGCCACCAACCCGCGGACGCCGGGCTACGGACCGCCGGCAGCGTCGCGGCGCAAGTAGACCGCCTGCGGCGGCAGCTGATCCCGTTCCAGTCGTCGAACGGGATCTCGAGCCCGGTGCCGTATCCGCAGTCGGACGACCCGTTCCCACAGAGGCTTGCAGGGCTTGCCGCAATGCTTGCGGCAGGCTTGCCGCTCCACTGCATCGCGCTCACGGCGCCGGGCGAGTACGACACACACGCCGACGAGCCGACCGCCCTGACCCAAGGGCTGCAGCTGACATCGGACTCCCTACTCGCGTTCCAGCGGGACCTCGAGGCACGCGGCCTGGCCAACCGGGTCCTGGTGCACATCTGGTCGGAGTTCGGGCGTCGCGCCGCCGAGAACGGCGACAGCGGCACGGACCACGGCGCGGCCGGAGTCGGCTTCCTCCTCGGAACACGCGTGGCCGGGAAGATGGTCGGCGAGTTCCCCGGTCTGCAGAAAGGGCTGGACACAAACGGCAACGTGTCGGCCACCTCAGACTTCAGGGGCATCTATTCGGCCCTCCTCGAACAGTGGTTCGGGGTCGACGCGGCCGGAGTGATCCCGAACACCGCCTCTTTCTCCCGGCCGAAGCTCGTCGCATGATCCTCGCTCCGCAAGCACAGCACCCGCCCGCCCGTGTCCAGGTGGTCGCGCAGGAATTCAGCTACAGCCTCTCCCGCACCAAGGTGAAGTCCGGTCGAGTGATTGTCGAGCTCGTCAACCGCGGCCAGGACACGCACGACCTCGACATGCGTCGCATCGGCGGAACGCGGATCGTCCGGTTTCCCAGCGTGCAGCCGGGCCATGTCGTCGACCGCCAGCTGAAGCTCGCGCCGGGCAGATACCTGCTCTGGTGCGCGATAGCAGACCACCGCGAGCAAGGCATGCACGCAATGCTGCGCGTTGTTCGCTCGCAGCCTGCTCGCTAGTCCCGCGGCATGAATGGAACATGCGTCGTCGATCGCCTCCGCGCCTTTCGACCGGGACGCCGGGGGTGCGACACTGCTCGCGGTGAGGCGGCTGTACTTGCTCCGGCACGCGAAGTCCTCCTGGGACAATGAGGCGCTCCGCGACCGCGACCGGCCGCTCGCGCCGCGCGGGCTGCGAGCGGCGAGAAGGATCGCGAGGTATGCCGGAAAACACGACGTCCGCCCGCAGCTGGTCGTCTCCTCAAGCGCGGTGCGGGCGCGGGAGACGCTGCAAGGCGTCCTTCCGGGTCTCGGCAAGCCCGAGATCTGGATCGAGGTCACCCTGTACGCGGCGAGCGCCGAGACCCTGCTCGAGCGCGTCCGAGCATTGCCGGACGAGGCCGAGACGGCGATGCTCGTCGGGCACAACCCCGGTATCGGCGACCTCCTGCTGCTGCTCTCTGCGCCCGGCGAACTGCGCGAGCGCGCCGAGGCGAAGGTGCCGACCGGCGCCCTCGCGACCCTGGAGGCGAACGTCGAGCGCTGGGTCGACCTCGAGCCGGGCGGCGCTCGGATCGTGTCCTTCGTCGTGCCGCGGCAGCTGAAGTAGAGGGCGGCGGCGCATAGCCGCCGTCTGGCGTCGTATGCCGGACTCGACCAGCGATCGCGCGCAGGTGCTCGAGGCCGCCGGCCTTCGCGACGAGGCGATCGCCGCGTGGCGGCAAGGGCTCGACTGCTACGAACGCAAAGAAATCATCCGCCCTCGCCCGCCGCGTCCGCGAATGGCTCGCCGCGATTCAACCCACTCAGAAGTAAGCACACTCCTCATGGCATTCCCGAAGACTGTCGCATGCCACAGTCCCGTAGAAACACGGACGCCCTCGGCCCTGCGGCGAATCGCGGAGTCCCCCTCCAGGTCTGGTGCGCCGGGGTGCTCGATGCAGTAGGTTGGCGTCGGTAGCCATCGACTAGGAGGTCGCACCATGTGGGTACGGGTGGCCACTTTCGAAGGCGGCGACACACAGAAGCTCGACAAGCTCATGGGTGAGCGCATGTCGTCGGGCGAGATGCCACCGCCTGAAGGGATGAGCAGCGTTCTCATCCTCGATGACAAGGATGCGAAGAAGCGCAAGTTCCTCGCATTCTTCGAGAGCCGCGACGCGCTCGAGGCGGCCGAGGCCGGGTTTGATCAGCAGGGTGACACGATCCCCGAGGAGATCCGCGGCAAGCGTACGAGCGTCCACTACTACGAGGTCGTGATCTACGACGGCGATGTCGATGCTTCGAAGGCGGCGCGGATTAGCCTGCTCGAGGGGTCGCCCGACTCGATCGACGCCGGTCTCGAGAAGGCTCGCGGCGAAACACTGCCGAAGGTGCGTTCGATCAGCGGCAACGTCGGCGCGATCGGCCTCGCCGACCGCGACAACGGTCGGACATCGATGATCACCCTCTGGGACAGTCCGGACTCCATGCGCGCGAGCGCGCAGGAGGCCGATCAACTGCGTCAGCGGACCGCGGACATGAGCGATCAGAAGATCGCGAACGTCGCGCTGTACGACGTCTCGATGGCGCAGACCGT
>DASQCM010000203.1:0-4069 GCA_035634675.1 Gaiellaceae bacterium | reverse complement strand
CAGCGGAACCGCTCGGCCCTGATCCGGATCCCGCTCTACAAGCCGGGCTCCGAGCAGGCGACGAGGGCCGAGATCCGCTGCCCTGACCCGGCGTGCAACCCGTACTTGACCTTCGCGGCGCTCCTGCACGCGGGGCTCGAGGGGATCGAGCAGGGCTACGAGCTGCCCGATCCGATGGAGACGAACCTCTACCACCTCACCGCCGAGCAGCGGCGCGAGCGCGGCATCGTCTCGCTCCCCGAGACGCTCGGCGAGGCGATCGACGAGCTCTCTCAGTCGGAGCTCATGCGCAAGGCGCTCGGGCCGCACATCTTCGACCGCTACGTGGAGCTGAAGCGGAAGGAGTGGGACGAGTACCGCGTGCAGCTCACCGACTGGGAGATGAAGAAGTACCTGGCCGTTCTGTAGGGCTCTGAGGCGAGGCCGCGGCGGACACCCTGCTCCGTCCGCCGCGGCCCGGCCTTGAATCTCCGCGCGCACCCCTGTTAGATCGGTGACGGTCAACGAGGGAGGAACACGATGCGCATCGAAGGATCCGTCACCGCGATCTCGTGGATCCCGTCGGAAGCGATCGAGGGACTACCGAAGCTTCCGTTCGAGCTCGGCGTGGGGCACTACGACGAGCCGCCGCCTGATCAGGTTTCGCCGGCCGACCTCGGCCAGCTCCGGGACGAGGACCGCTTCCGCGAGGCGAATCTCCTGCGGGGGTGGATCGAGGTCGAAGACGGTAAGGTCGTCAAGGCCGGTTACGGAGGGGGCGGCCTCGTCGGCTCGACGACGTTCCGCCTCGGGCCGAAGGCGATCGTCGTCCCGGGAGTGCCGTTCGAGGTTCTGCGTGCCGAGCCGGAGGTCTCCGAGAACCGCGCGCGGTTCGTCCAGACCGTCGGCGGCCGGGCGGGCTTCCCCGCGCCGCGACTCGTCAAGGGCGGGCCCATGTTCCGCATCCACTCGGCGACGGCGTGGACCACGCTCGCCCTCACGCTCTACTCGGACGGCCGGATCGAGCACGAGCTCGTCGGCGCGAGCCCGTTCCCGCGCCACTGGATCTACGACAGCGAAGGCGCCCTGGCCCAGAAGAGCGGCACCGTCGACTTCAAGACGTGGTATCGCGAGTCACACGGCGACAACACGCCCTGGGGAGACGAAGAGTCGGAGGCCCTCGTCACCGCGGCGGAGACCGCGCTCGAGCGCGAATTGTCCAGCACGTTGCTCTCCGGCGACACGAAGCTCGCGAAGCGCAAGCTCGACGAGGGCGAGACGCTCGTGGAGCAGGGCTCGGAGGGGACCGACCTCTACCTGCTCCTCGATGGCGTGCTGGGCGTCGAGGTCGACGGTGAGCAGGTCGCCGAGATGGGGCCGGGGACCATGCTCGGTGAGCGCGCGTCCCTCGAGGGCGGTATGCGCACAGCGACGCTGCGCGCGCTCACGCCCTGCCGGGTCACGGTGATTCCGGCCGAGCTCGTCGCAGAGGGTGACCTCGCGGCGCTCGCAACCGACCGCCGGCGCGAGGACTGAGCCTGCTCCAAGTACGGTGAGACCGCGGCGGACGGCTTCGCTCCGTCCGCCGCGGCCCGCACCCTTCCCTGAGTGGCCGGGCTCGGCTCGCCCCTCCTCCTGCTGATCTTCCTCACGGGCGCCGCCGCCACCTGGGGGGCCGGCGGCGTGCTCTCGAAGGCGACGGATGCGCTCGATGCGCGGCTCGGGCTCGGCGACGCGCTCGGCGGGTTGGTCCTCCTGGCGATCGCCGGCACCCTGCCCGAGCTCGCGATCACGATCTCCGCCGCGTCCCAGGGGAACCTCGGGCTCGCCGCGGGGAACCTGATCGGCGGCATCGCCGTCCAGACAATGGTGCTGCTCATCTGCGACATCGCGGTCGGCCCTCAGCGGCCGCTGACGTACCTGGTCGGACGGTTGACCCCCGTGCTCGAGGGGCTGCTCGTGATCATCGTCGTGGCCGGCGTGGAGATGGGCGCCCTGCTCAAGCAGACGACCGCGATCGCAGGCATCGTCAGCCCGGCCTCGCTCGGGATCGTCATCTTCTGGTTCATCGGTCTCTTCGCCATCCGCCGCGCAGCGAAGGATCCGCGCTGGAGCGTCACGATGCCGGGCAGCCAGCCCGGCCGCCGCCGCCGGGAGCGTGCGGCGCCGGATCAGCCCCATCCGTATGCCGGCTCCTCCACCGCCAAGGTGGCTGCGCTGTTCGGGCTCGCGTCCCTGGTCACGCTCGGCGCCGGCGTCGCGCTGGAGGTGAGTGGCAACGACCTCGCGAACCGGCTCGGCATCAACGGCGTGATCTTCGGCGCGACGGTGCTCGCGGCGGCGACGGCCCTGCCGGAGATCAGCTCGGGGATCGCCGCGGTGCGGCTCGGTGACAACTCCCTCGCGATGGGAGACATCTTCGGCGGCAATGCCTTCCAGGTATGCCTCTTCCTCGTCGCCGACCTCGTCGCCGGGAAGCCGGTTCTCCCGTCGGCGGGGAACCTCAACGCGTGGCTCGCCGCACTCGGCGTCGCTCTGACGGCGATCTACGGCTTCGGCGTGATCAGCCGCCCGGAGCACTGCCGCTGGCGGCTCGGCCCGGACTCGATCCTGGCCCTCGTCCTCTTCAGCCTCGGCATAGCCGGCCTCTTCTTCGTCCGCCCCGGATAGGGGCCACCCTCCGCTCCCTACGATTAGCCGGTGGACTCCACCGAGCGACACCTGCGGCTGTTGACGGAGACGATCGCCGCCGTCAACTCCACGCTCGACCTCGAGGAGGTGCTGCACCTCGTCGCGAACGAGGTCGCCGCCGCCCTCCGCGCCGATGCGTGCTTCGTCTACCTCTACGACGACCGCGCCGGCGAGCTTGTTCTTCGCGCGACTCACGGCACACCGATCGACTCGATGTCGCGCCGCCCGCGCCTCCACCCCGGCGAGGGCATCACCGGCACCGCCGCGGCCGAGCGCCGGCCCGTCGCGATCGCCGCCGAAGCCCACCTCGACCCTCGCTGGAAGGAGTTCGAGAACCTCCCCGAGTCGGAGTACGAGTCGATTCTCGCCGTCCCGATCCTCGCGCGCGAGCAACTCGCCGGCGCGCTCAACGTCCGCACGCGCGAGCCACGCGAGTTCCGGCCCGACGAGATCGAGCTGCTGCAGGCAATCGCGGGGCAGGTCGCGCAGTCGATCGTCCACGCGCAGCTCTACGCCGACGCACAGCGGCGCGTGCTCGAGCTCGAGGCGCTCGCACGCATCTCCGAGGCCGTCTCGCAGTCGCTCTACCTCGAGGAGTCGCTCGAGGCGATCGTCAAGACGACGATGGACGCGGTGCACGCGACCGGCGCCGCGCTCGTGCTCGAGGACGGGCAAATCGCCTGGCCCGAGGGACAGGCCGGCGCCTACGCCGTTCGCACTCCGCTGCGCTGGAAGGGGCGCGAGATCGGCGAGCTCGTCGCCGACCGCGACACGCCGTTCACGGACGAAGAGCGCGCGCTGCTCGAGGCAATCGCCCACCACGCCGCCGTCGCGCTCGAGCACGGGCGCGCGGTGATGCGTGGCGTGCTCGCCCAGGAGATCCACCACCGCGTCAAGAACAACCTCCAGACGGTCGCCTCGCTGCTCCGCCTGCAGGCGCGCGCTGAGGGAGTCGACCCCCGCGAAGCGCTCGAGCACTCCGTCAACCGGATCCTCGCCATCGCCGCCGTCCACGAGGCGCTGACCGAGCAGCGGGAGGAGGACGTCGAGCTGGCCGAGCTGATCGACCGCCTCCGCGCGATGCTCGTGCAGGGAATCGGCGCAGGACGCGACGTCGAGGCGCGGCTCGAGCCGGTCTCGCTCGCCGGCACCCGCGCGACCGCGCTCGCGCTCGTCTTCTCCGAGCTGCTGCAGAACGCGCTCGAGCACGGCGCGGGCACGGTGCGCATCGAGCTCGCGCGCCGCGACGGGGACGTCATCCTCGCCATCGCGGACGAAGGCTCCGGCGCCGACGGTGCCGGCGCGGGCACCGGGCTCTCCATCGTGCGCGCGCTCGTCGCCGACGAGCTGCACGGCACCTTCGCGCTCGCCGGCCCGCGCGCCGAGGTGGTGTTCCCGG
>DASQCM010000202.1:0-6537 GCA_035634675.1 Gaiellaceae bacterium | reverse complement strand
AAGGCGAGGCCGATGAGGTGATTGATCGCCTGGTGTGGCGTGTCGCCGACCCAGGACGTGAGGATCCCGTAGTAGCCCGCCACCCCGAAGAGCCCGAGGCCGACGACGAGCAGGCCGGTGACCGAGCCGGCGCGGAAGGCGACGTTGAGCGCCTGCGGCAGGCCGTGGCGCGCGGCTTCGGCCGTCCGCACGTTCGAGCGCACGGCGACGTTCATCCCGATGAAGCCGGCTGCGGCGGAGAGCACCGCGCCGATCAGGAAACCGACGGCGGCACCCCAGCCGAGCTTGTCGTAGAAGCCGAGCAGGAGGAACGGGACGATCGCGACCACGGCGATCGTCTGGTACTGGCGGCGCAGGTACGCCGCGGCGCCCTCCTGCACGGCGCGCGCGATCTCCTGCATCCGCTCGTTGCCGGCCGGCTGGCGCAGAAGCCAGACGGTGAGGCCGATCCCGTAGAGGACGGCGGCGCCCGCGCACAGCAGCGCGAACAGCACGGCGTGATCCATGAACCAACTCATCGAGTAGAACTCCCTCCGGGCGTCACAAAGTCAGCGCCGAGATGGCCCCGGCGCCGCTGCGTTGTACCACACCGGCCGGATTCTCCGTGTCACGAAGTGGGCGTGCGGAGGTGCCAGCGGACCTGCTCCTCGAAGATCTCCCGCATGCTCGCGCCCTCGTCGTGCCGCGCGATCTGGCGTTCGGCGGCGTTGCGCTCCGGGATCGCCAGCCACTCCGCCGCGCCGAGCTCCTCCGCGACCGGACGCACCCACTCGAGCAGCTGCTCGAGCCGGGCCCGCGCGGGGATGGACTCGCCGCGTTCGAAGTCGATCAGTTCGCCCGAGCACCCGTGCCGGATCGCGCGCCAGAGGTTCTCCTCCACCAGGCGGTGCGGCAGGTCGGGCAGCGGCTCGCCCTCGTCCAGCGCGCGCGCGATTCGCGCGGTCAGCGCGTAGGCGAGCGCCGCGAGCGAGCGCGACTCGCCGAGGTCGGGCTGCGCGTCGCAGATCCGGATCTCGACGGTCGGGAAAGCGAGGTGCGGGCGCACGCTCCACCAGATCTGGGTGTGCTCGGTGATCGAGCCGGTCTCGTAGAGGAAGCGGACGTACGCCTCCCAGTCCTCCCAGCTCGTGAGCGCGTCAGGGATTCCGCAGCGCGGGAACGCACGCGTGAAGATCTGCGTCCGCGCCGAGTGGAGGTACGTGAAGACGCCTTCCACGAACGGGGAGCTCCCCGAGAGCGCGAGCAGCTCGGGCAGGTAGTTGCGGAGCGCCGAGCAGACGCGGATCGCGCGATCGGCGCCGTTGATGCCGACGTGGACGTGGATCCCGAACGAGTTGTTGCGCCAGACGACGTAGCGGAGGACCTCGTCGTTGAGGCGGTAGTGCGGCGTGTCGATGATCCGCTGGTCCTGCCACGGGCTCCACGGGTGCGTGCCGGTGGCGCCGAGCGCTATGCCGCGCGGCTCGGCGAGGGCCCTGAGCTGCTGGCGCCGCTCGCCGACGAGCGCCACGGCGTCAGCGAACGAGTCGCAGCGGCCGGTGCGGACCTCGACCTCGGAGGCGATCAGCTCCCCGACGAGATGCGGCTCGAGCTCCGTCCCCTGCGCTGCTTCCTGGAGCTCCTCGAAGCGGTTGACGAGGCCCAGCGTCTCGGGGTCGAGGAGCGCGAACTCCTCCTCGACGGCCACGGTGAAGTCGGGCACGGAGTCGAAGCTCGCGCGCGACTGCGCGAGCATTTCCTCGTACCCGATCCGTTGCTCCTCTCCCATCGCGCGCAAGCCTACTCACGGGATTGAAGCGAGCAAACGCGCGGCCACCACTGTCCAACTCCAGCGCACTTCCACTGCGCGGCGCGCGTCCACACCGAGCTCGCGTCGCCGTTCGGCGGGGAGCGCGAGAATCGCGGCGAGGCGGTCGCGCAGGGCGCCGGCGTCCCCGGCCGGGAAAGAGAGGAGCGGCGCCGTCTCGGGCCCCACCTCCTCGCTTATTCCGGCCGCTACTTCCGCCAGGCCTGAGTGCGCCGAGACGACCGGCAGCACGCCGGCCGCGGCGGCCTCTGCCGCGACCATCCCGAACGCCTCGGGGAAGATCGACGGCACGACGGCGACGTCGCAGAGCGGCAGCAGGTGGCGGAGATGGCGGTGCTCGAGCGCGCCCGTGAAGAGCGTGCTCGGCGGGGCCAGCGCCTCCAGTCGCTCCCGGAAGTCCCCGAAGCCGACAACGACCGCCCGCGCGTCGAGGCCCTCGAGCGCCTCGAGCAGGACCTGGACGCCTTTGTTCTCGATCAGCTTCCCGAAGTAGACGACGGTGGGTTCGTCTCGCAGGAAGAACTCTGCGAAGCGAGCCTCGTTGCCTGGATCTGGGTGCCGCTCGTCGCCGTCGTCGGGGTCGCGGCTGGCCTCGCCGATCAACCCCACAAACGCCTCCTCGCGCGGCTCCGGCCGGAACTCGTCGACGTCGACGCCCGGCGGGACGATCTCGACCCGGTCGACGTGGCCGACGACGTCCTCGAGCACCTCGCGGATGTGCTCCGAGCCCGCATAGACGACCTCTGCCCCCGCGAGCGTCTCCGCGCCCCACTCCACTAGATTGGGCCGACCGCGCATCGCGTACTCGAGCTCCGAGCCGTGCGCCTTGACCCTGAAACGCATCCCGCTCGCGGCGCCCACCGGCGCTCCGAGAAGCACATGGTTCGCAAAGACGAGATCCGCCGGCCCGAGCTCTCGCAGCACAGCCGCGTTTGCCTCGACGTACGCGTCCCGCTGCGCCGGGGTGAAGTCGCCCAGCCGCCGCGCCTCGAGCCCCTCGTACCGGTCGAGGATGAAGGTCGGCAGCAGGCCGCCCGGCAGCTCCGGCACGACGACCCGCGCGCCGCCGAGGTCGTAGTCCTCGGGATGCCGGTCCTGACAGACGACCGTGACGTCGTGCCCGGCGAGACTCCATTCGCGCGCGAGCGCGCGCGTGTAGACGTTCGAGCCCGTCCCGCCGAGCAGGTACCCGTGCCACAACAACACCCGCACGAAGCGGACGCTACGTCAGGTGGAAGTAGAGCGCGTAGAGGAGGTCGACCGCGGGGTTCGACGTGTGCACCGTGACGTCGCCGGGCGTCTCGAGCAGCGCCTCGGAGTAGTTGAAGATGATCTTCACTCCCGCTCCGACGAGATCGTTAGTCGCCGGCTGAGCCGCCTCTGTCGGGACGGCGAGCACACCCACCACGACGTTGTGCTCCCGCACGAGCTCGCCGAGCCGCTCGTACGGCTCGACGGAGACATGCCCGATCGGCTGCCCAACCTTGGCGGGATCGGTGTCGACGACCGCGGCGATGTTGATCCCGTGCTCAGCGAAGATCGAGGACGAGGCGATCGCCTGCCCGAGCCGGCCCGCGCCGACGAGCGCCACGTTGTGCTGTCCCTGCGTGCGCAGGATCTTGCGGATCGCGTCGAGCAGGAGCTCGATCGAATAGCCCACCCCGCGCTTGCCGAACTTGCCGAAGTTCGAGAGGTCGCGGCGGATCTGGGTCGCGTTGATGTTCGTGTACTCGGCGATCTCCTGCGAGGAGATCCTCGTCTTGCCCATCTTGCGCGCCTGGGTCAGCACCTGGAGGTACCGGGACAGGCGCGCCGCGACGCCCACGTTCAACCGCTCGGCCACCCGACCCCCTTCGCTCGACTTCGTGACAGCGCTCTCTGTTGTAGCAAGCCGCTTTACGAGTCCGCTTGTGCAACCGCACGGCGGAGGGCATCAGGGTGCACGTGGTACGTGAAACGCCTCCGCCCGTCGATCTCGACGACCGGGATCCACTCGCGGTACTCCGCCTCGAGACCGGGATTCCCGTCGATCGCGACCTCCTGCAACTCGAAGCCGAGCTCGTCCCGTGCCGCGGCGACGACGCGCCGGGCCGCCTCGCAGAGATGGCAGCCCGTCGAGGTATAGAGGACGACTTCGGCTACGGGTAGATCCCGCGCGTGACTGTCGCTTCTGCGACCCGCTGCACCGCGAGCCCGTACGCGGCGACACGCATCGGAAGCTTGCGGGTCTGCGCCGTCTCCCACGTCTCGTCGAAGGCGCGGCTCACGATGTCGTTGAGCTTCGCGTTCACCTCGACCTCCTTCCAGAAGTACTCCTGGAGGCCCTGCACCCACTCGAAGTAGGAGACGACGACGCCGCCCGCGTTCGCGAGCACGTCGGGGAGGATCAGCACGCCCTTGTCCTCGAGGATCGCGTCCGCGGCCGGCGTGACCGGCCCGTTCGCGCCCTCGCAGATCATCGATGCCTTGACCTTGTCGGCGTTGTCCGCGGTGATGACCTGCTCGAGCGCGCATGGCGCGAGGATGTCGCAGTCGAGCAGCAGGAGCTCCTCGTCCGTGATCGTCTCCGCATCCTTGAGGCCCGCGAGCGTCCGATTTTCGGTCTTGTAGGCGACTGCGGCCGGGATGTCGATCCCCTTCGGGTTGTAGAGCGCCGTCGTCGAGTCGGAGATCGCAACGACGAGCGCGCCCTCCTGGTGGAGGAAGTTCGCGAGGTAGCTGCCGACGTTGCCGAAGCCCTCCACGGCGACCCTCATCCCGGCGAGGCGCTTGTCGAGCTTCGCCACGGCGTCGCGGATGCAGAAGAGCGCGCCGCGGGAGGTGGCCTCGACGCGCCCGAGGGAGCCGCCGATCGTGAGTGGCTTGCCCGTCACGACACCGAGCACGGAGTGGCCCTTGTTCATCGAGTACGTGTCGAAGATCCACGCCATCACCGAGCCGTCGGTGCCGACGTCGGGAGCCGGGATGTCCTTCTCCGGGCCGATCTCGTTGATGATCTCGCTCGTGAAGCGGCGCGTCATCCCCTCGAGCTCGTGGCGCGACATCTTCTTGGGGTCGCAGACGACACCGCCCTTGGCGCCGCCGAAGGGAATCCCCATCAGCGCGCACTTCCAGGTCATCCACATCGCGAGTGCCTTGACCTCGTCGACTGTGACGTCGGGGTGGTAGCGGATGCCGCCCTTCGACGGCCCGCGCGCGATGTTGTGGGTGACGCGGTAGCCCTTGAAGACCCGGGTCGTCCCGTCGTCCATGCTCACGGGGATCGAGACCTCGATCGCCTTCTTGCACTCGCCGAGCACGGAGATGAGGTTCGGGTCGATCTCGAAGGTCGTGCCGACGCGGCGGAGCTGCTCGCGCGCCAGTTCGAAGGGGTTCTCGCGGAGGTGGGTGGTCGTGGTGTCGACCGTGGTCACGTAGCCGCTCCTTTTGTCGCTGCAAACAGGGCAAAAAGCTGACGCCTCGGCGAGCTTAGCGCGACGCGTAGGCGTCAAGTGCGAGGTACCGGGGGTACGGGACCGGTTCCGTCCAGCGCGCCGCCGACGCGATCATCGCGGCGTTGTCCGTGCAGAGGGCGAGCGGAGCGGCGGCGGCATCGGGAAGCGCGGCCCGCAGCTCGGAGTTCGCGGCGACGCCGCCGACGATCGCAATCCGGTCGCGTCCCGTCACCTCCGCCGCCTTCTCCACCCCCTCCACGAGCGCCCGCACGATCGCGTGCTGGTACGAGGCGGCGAGGTCGGCGCGCCGGGCCTCGAGCTCTTCCTCGTCCAGGTCGCGGACCGCATAGAGGAGCGCGGTCTTCAGCCCCGAGAAGGAGAAGTCGAGGCCCGGGACCCGCGCGACCGGGAAGTCGTAGGCCTTCGGGTCGCCCTCGCGCGCGAGCAGGTCGATCTCGCGACCGCCCGGGTAGCCGAGCCCGAGCAGGCGGGCGCCCTTGTCGAACGCCTCGCCCGCCGCGTCGTCGAGCGTTGTCCCGAGCAGCTCACGCTCGGTGTGGGAGCGCACGTCGAGGAGCAGCGTGTGGCCTCCGCTCGCGAGCAGACAGAGGAACGGCGGCTCGAGTGGGTCGGGCTGGAGGTAGAGCGACGCGACGTGTCCGTCGAGGTGGTCGACCGGCACGAGCGGCAGGCGGCGTGACCACGCGAGCGCCTTCGCGGCGGCGAGCCCGATGAGCAGGGCGCCGATCAGCCCCGGGCCCTGCGTCACCGCGACGCGGTCGACGTCCTCGAGCGTCGCGTCCGCCACGGCGAGCGCCTCGCGAATGACGGGCGTCACGAGTTCGAGATGCCGTCGCGACGCGACCTCGGGCACGACGCCGCCGTACCGAGCGTGCAGCTCGGCCTGCGACGAGACGACGCTCGAGCGAATCTCGCCCTGGTCGGTGACGAGGGCCGCGGCCGTCTCATCGCAGCTTGTCTCGATCCCGAGAATCAAGCGCGGTCGCGCGCGACCGGGTCCTTCCACATGATCAGCGCGTCCTCGCGGTTGTCCGTGTAGTAGCCGCGGCGCACGCCGCGAGAGCTGAAGCCGAGCCGCTCGTAGAGCTGGATCGCCTTGCGGTTCGTGACCCGCACCTCGAGCGTGTAGCCACGGCGCGCGTCGGCGGCGGTCAGGTCGAAGAGCCGCTCGAGGAGCATCGTGGCGACACCGCGGCCGCGCTGGTCCGGATCGACGGCGACGTTCATCACGTGCCACGCGTCGACGTAGCGCGAGACGATCAGGTAGCCGACGAG
>DASQCM010000201.1:0-9457 GCA_035634675.1 Gaiellaceae bacterium | reverse complement strand
GAGCGCATCGTGTTCCACGGCAACAACAAGTCGAAGGAGGAGCTGCGCGCGGCGGCCGACGCTGACGCGCTCCTCGTGCTCGACGCGCCCGGCGAGGCCGAGGCCGCGGTCGCGGCGGGGGTGCGTCGTGTACTCGTACGGCTGACGCCGGGAGTCGAGGCGCTGACGCATCGATCGATCCAGACGGCGCACGACGAGTCGAAGTTCGGGCTGGGCCTCGATGCCGCCGGACGGGAGGTACAGCGTGCGCGCGACCTCGGTCTGGAGGTAGAGGGCGTGCACGTCCACATCGGGTCCCAGCTCGAACGGGCCGACGAGAGCGTCCTCGCGCTCGAGCGGGTGCTCGGGTTCCTCGAGGAGCTCCGTTGGAAGCCGCGCGTGCTCGACCTCGGCGGCGGGCTCGGCGTGCGCCACAACCGGGACGAGCGGCTTCCGTCTGTGGCGGAGTTCGTCCGGCCCCTCGTCGAGCGGGTTCCAGAGGGCACACAGCTCATACTCGAGCCGGGGCGATCGCTCGTGGGCCGCGCCGGGGTGACGCTCTACCGGGTCGGCAGCGTGAAGGAGTCGGGCGGCGTCACGTACGCGGCGATCGACGGCGGCATGTCCGACAACCCGCGCCCGCAGCTGTACGGCGCCCGCTACGAGGCGCTGCTTGCGAACCGGGCGGAGGAGCTCCCGACCGGCGTCTATCGGATCGCGGGCAAGCACTGCGAGTCGGGCGACGTCCTGATCGAGGCGGCGGAGCTGCCGGAGCCGCGTCCGGGAGACGTGCTCGCGGTGCCGGCGACGGGCGCCTACACGCTCGCGCTAGGCTCGACGTACAACGGCGTCCCGCGGCCGGCGGCGGTTCTCGTCAGGGACGGCGAAGACCGCGTCATCCGCCGCCGCGAGACCCTCGACGATCTGCTTCGCTTCGAGCCGTGACCGAGGAAGCACCGCTCGAGGACGTCGGCTCCGGGCTCGCGCCCACGGGGCCCGGCTGGTTCGTCGTCAACGTCGCCGATACCGCCTGGGTCGTGAACGACGACTTCGGCGCGCGCTGCAGCTTCGAGTCGAGCCCGCGTGTCCTGCGAGACAGGCCCGACCTCGAGCCCATGTTCTTCGAGCAGCTCGGCGTCACGCTCGCCGTGCTGCCGCCGGGCCACTCGGGCGGCCTCTACCACTCCGAGTCGGCGCAGGAGGATTTCCTCGTTCTCGCCGGCGAGTGCATGCTGCTCGTCGAGGGCGAGGAGCGGCCGCTGCGCCAGTGGGATTTCTTCCATTGCCCGCCCGGGGTCGAGCACATCTTCGTCGGCGAGGGCAAAACGCCGTGCGTGCTGCTCATGGTCGGCGCGCGCCCGGAGGGCAAGACACTCCATTACCCGCGCAATGAGACGGCCCTGCGCCACGGCGCCGGGGTCGAGGAGTCGACGCCCTCGCCACATGAGGCGTATGCGCCGCACCCGCACTGGCGGCCGGGGCGTCCCGAGACGTGGGACACCCTGCCCTGGGTACGCTCGCCTGGATGAATCGCTGGCTCGCCGCCGTCCCCGGGGTCGTTCTCGTCGCGGTCGCCGCGGCGATGTGGGGCACGGACCCGATCATCCGCAAGACGATGAGCGGGACGACGTCGGCGACGACGATCGTGTTCGGCGAGCACGTAATCCTCGTGGCGCTGACGCTGCCGCTTCTTCTTCCTGCGTTGCGCGCCGTCTTTGCCGCCGGCTGGCGCTTCGTAGCTGCCGCGGTCGTCGTCGGCGCCGGAGCGTCGGCCGTCGCCACGATCCTCTTCACCGACGCGCTGATCGGCCACTCCGACTTCATCACCCCCGTCGTGATCCAGAAGGTGCAGCCGCTCGTCGCCGTCGGCGCAGCTGCGCTGCTGCTCGCCGAGCGGCCGCGGCCGGGTTTCGCGTGGCTCTTCCTACCCGCCCTCGCGGGGTTCTGGCTCGTCAACCAGCCGAATCCGTTCGACCCGTCGGCCAGCGGAGCCGTGGTGATCGCCGAGGCCACCGGCGCCGCGGTGCTCTGGGCGCTCGGGACGGTGCTCGGCCGCTACCTCTCGCGTCAGCTGGCGTTTCAGCACGTGCTCTCGCTGCGCTTCTTCTTCGGCCTCCTCGCGAGCGCCATCCTGCTGCCCATCATGGGCGCGAGCGCGTACTCGAACGGACATGACACGTCTCTCATCCTCTACCTCGCGCTCGTCACCGGCCTGTTCGCGCTGACGCTCTACTACTACGGGCTGCAGCGCACGCCGGCCACCCTCGCGTCGCTCGCGGAGCTCACGTACCCGGCGGTCGCTGTCGTCGCGGGCATCTACGCCTACAACCAGCACCTGAACTGGACGCAGTGGCTCGGCGTCGCGCTGATTCTCGGTGCAGTGACTCTCCTGCCGGTGCAACGGCGGCGCGTCGTCAGGGAGGCGCCGAGCGAGCTGGTCGCCGCTCCCGCCACGGGTTAGCCTCCGCGGCGTGGATCTCCGCGACACGCCCGAGGAGGCGACATTCCGCCAGGAGCTGCGCGCCTGGGTCGAGGCGAACCTTCCCGAGGAGAAGCGCGGCGGGCGCGGCGGCGCGCAGCGCTTCGACGATCCGTTCGTCCGCGAGTGGAGCCGCAAGCTCTACGAGGGCGGCTACGCCGGGCTGACCTGGCCGAAGGAGTACGGCGGCGCCGGCACTCCGTACAGCTTCCAGGCGATCCTCTACGAGGAGCTCGCCGCGGCCCAGGCTCCCTCCCACGTCGGCGTGATCGGCCTCGGCATGGCCGGGCCGACGATCATCGCCCACGGGACGGAAGAGCAGAAGAACCGTTACCTCCAGCCGATCCTCGCCGCCGACGAGATCTGGTGCCAGGGCTTCTCGGAGCCGGACGCGGGCTCCGACCTGGCCGCCGCTCGCACGCGCGCCGAGCGCCGCGGCGACGTCTACGTCGTCAACGGCCAGAAGGTTTGGTCGTCGTTCGCGCACATCGCCGACTTCTGCATCCTCGTCACGCAGAGCGACCCGGCCGCGCCGCGCTATGAGAACCTCACGTATCTGATCGCCGACATGCACGCGCCCGGCGTCGAGGTGCGGCCGCTGCGTCAGATCACGGGCGAGGCGGAGTTCAACGAGATCTTCTTCAGCGACGTCCAGGTGCCGGTCGAAAACCGGCTCGGCGAGGAAGGCGAAGGCTGGCAGGTCGCGATGACGACGCTGCTGCACGAGCGGGCGACGCTGGGCTTCGCGCTCACGGCGACGCTCGACGCACTCTTCGGGCGGCTGCTGAGCGACGCGCAAGAGCTCGATCCCGGTCCGCTCGCACGCGACGCGCTCGCCCGGGAGTGGATCGAGCTGCAAGCGCTGCTTTACACCAACTACCGCGCGCTCGGCACGTACGAGCGCACCGGCGTTCCCGGCCCGGAGGGCTCCGGCGTGAAGCTCCGCTGGTCGGAGGCGAACCAACGGCTGACGAAGCTTGCGCGCGAGATCCGCGGGCCGGAGGGGATCCACGACGACGGTTGGTGGAACCACCAGCAGCTCCGCAGCCGCGGCAACACGATCGAGGCCGGGACGTCGGAGGTGCTCCGCAACATCATCGCCGAGCGCGTGCTCGGCCTCCCGAGGTCGCGCTGATGGACTTCGCGCTCAACGAGGATCAGCTCGAGCTGAGGCAGGCGGCGCGCGCGTGGCTCGCCGACCGCTTTCCCCTCGACCGGGAATGGGATTCGACCGACGACCGCTGGGCGGAGCTCGCCGAGCTCGGTTGGCTCGACGTCTCGGAGGCGGAGCTGGGCTTCGTCGAGGAGGCCCTGCTGCTCGAGGAACTCGGCTACACCTGCTACCCGGGGCCGTATCTCGCCACCGTCGGCTTCGCCCTTCCGTGGCTCTCGCCCGAGCAGCGCGCACGCGTCGCGGCCGGAGAAGAGCGCTGGTCGGTCGACGTCGACGGCTACGTCCCGTGGCTCGGGGCGGTCGACTTCGTGGTTTCCGACGGCGGCACAGCCTATCCGGCACGCGGCGAGGAGGTCACGTCCGTCGATCCGTCCCGGCCTATGGGCCGCCTCGAGAAGGCAGACGGAGAGGCGCTCGCCGGCAATCGCAACCTGCCGCGAGCCCGCACCGCAAGCGCCGCGGAGGCCCTCGGCGTCGCGCAGCGGGCGCTCGACCTCGGCGTCGAGCACGCGAAGACACGCGTCCAGTTCGGCAAGCCGATCGGCACGTACCAGGCCGTCTCGCACCCGCTCGCGCAGACGTACACCGACGTCGAGCTCGCGCGATCGCTCGTCTACTGGGCCGCCTGGTGCGTCGCCGAGGACGACGACCGCGCACCGATCGCGGCCGCCGCGGCCAAGGCGTTCGCGACCGAGGCCGCGGTTGCCGCGTGCGAGCGCTCGATCCAGGTGCACGGCGGCATCGGCTTCACCTGGGAGCACCCGCTGCACCGGTTCTACAAGCGCGCCCTCTGGCTCGAAGGCTTCGGCCGCCGCCCCGCCGACCTGCGTCTCGAAGTCGCGGAAGCCCTTCTCGCATAGGAGAATGAGCGGGATGGAAGGTCTGATGATGGACTTCCCGCTCACGCTGACGCACCTGATGCGGCGGGCGGAGACGTTCTTCGGTGACGGCGAGATCGTCACCCGTCTGCCCGACAAGTCCTTCCACCGCACGAACTACCGCGAGACGCTCGGGCGCGCCCGGCAGCTGGCGGTCGCGCTGCAGAAGGCCGGGCTCGAGCGCGGCGACCGGGTGGCGACCCTGTGCTGGAACCATCACCAACATCACGAGGCCTACTTCGGCGTCCCGTGCGGAGGGTTCGTCCTCCACACCCTCAACCTCCGCCTGCACCCGAACGACCTGAACTACATCGCGAGCCACGCGGGCGACCGCGCGATCATCGTCGACCAGGCTCTTTTGCCGCTCCTCGACCAGTTCCGGGAGGGCACGCCGATCGAGCACGTCTGGGTCGTCGAGGACTCGTACGAGGACTTGCTCGCGACCGCCGATCCGGACGAGTGGGTGGATCCCGAGCTCGACGAGAACGGGGCGGCGGCCATGTGTTACACGAGCGGCACGACCGGCCGGCCGCGGGGCGTCGTCTACTCGCACCGCTCCTCCGTCCTCCACGCGCTCGGCGTCGGCGCGAACAACCCGCTCGGGATGGGCCTCGGCAACGGTGACGCCGTCATGCCGGTGGTGCCGATGTTCCACGCGAACGCCTGGGGCTACCCGTATCTCGCGACGCTGCAGGGCGCGAAGCTCGTCTACCCGGGGCCGCTCCTCGACGCGGACAGCCTGCTCGAGAACATGGAGCGGGAGCGCGTCACCTGGGCTGCGGGCGTGCCGACGATCTGGATGGGGATCCTCGCGCGCCTCGACGAGGAGCCCGGCCGCTGGGATCTCTCGGCGATGAAGGCGATGCTGATCGGCGGCTCGGCCGTGCCGCGCGCGCTGATCGCCGCCTTCGAGGAGCGGCACGGCTTGCGCATCTGCCAGGGCTGGGGGATGACCGAGACGTCGCCGGTCGCTTCGACCGTCGTGCTCGCGTACGACCTCGAGGATGCGGACGCCGACACGCGTTGGGACTTCCAGGCGACCGCCGGGATCCCGCTTCCCTTCGTCGAGATCCGCGCGCGCGCTGGCGACGAGGACGTGCCGTGGGACGGCGAGGCCATGGGCGAGCTCGAGGTGCGCGGGCCGTGGGTCGCGGCCCAGTACTTCGATGCGCCCGAGTGCGCCGACCGCTGGACGGCGGACGGCTGGTTCCGTACGGGGGACATCGTCTCGATCCATCCGCGCGGGTTCATCCAGATCAAGGACCGCTCGAAGGACGTGATCAAGTCCGGCGGCGAATGGATCTCGTCCGTCGACCTCGAGAACGCTCTCATGGCCCATGCCGCGGTCGCCGAGGCCGCGGTGATCGCGGTGCCCGACGAGAAGTGGGGCGAGCGGCCGCTCGCGGCGGTCGTCCTCAAGGAGGGCGCGTCGGCGACGGCGGACGAGCTGCGGGAGTTCCTCGCGCCGCAGTTCGCGAAGTGGTGGCTGCCCGAGCGGGTCGAGTTCATCGAAGAGATCCCGAAGACGAGCGTCGGCAAGTTCCGCAAGCTCGAGCTGCGCGAACGGTTCGCGACCGAGCCGGCACGCACGAGTTGAGGGCCGCCGTCCTCCCGGCGGTCGATGCACCGTTCGAGGTGCGCGAGGTGCCGGACCCGAAGCGGGGTGAGCGGCAGGCGGTCGTGCGCGTGCGCGCAGCCGGGCTCAACTTCCTCGACGTCCTGATCCGGCACGGCCGCTACCCGCAGATGCCCGAGCTTCCGGCGGTGCTTGGCTCCGAGCTCGCGGGCGAGCTCGACGACGGGACCCGCGTGATGGCGCTCGTCCGCGGCGGCGCGTACGCGGAGCTCGCGAACGTCGACCTGAGGGCGATCGTGCCGATGCCGGAGGGGGCGAGCTTCGCCGAGGGCGCGGCGTTCCTGCTCACGTTCCTGACCGCGTACATCCCGCTCACGCGGCAGGTGCGGATCGGCGACGGTGCGACGGTGCTCGTCCACGCTGCCGCCGGCGGCGTCGGCACTGCGGCGATCCAGGTCGCGCGCGCCCTCGGGGCGCGGGTCGTCGCGGCGGTCGGCTCGGAGGAGAAGCACGCTCTCTGCCGCGAGCTCGGCGCCGACGAGGCCTACGTCTACGAAGAGATCCCCGAAGACCTCCGGGTGGACGTCGTCGTCGACCCCGTCGGCGGCGAGCTATTCGAGCCGGCCGTGGCACGGCTTCGTCCACTCGGCCAGCTGGTGGCGATCGGCTACGCGGGCGGCTTCTGGCCGGACCTGCAGCCGGCGCAGATCGTCGGCCGCAGCGTCGGCGTGCAGGGGATCTACCTCGGCCGGCTCCTCCGCCACGCGCCGGAGGTGGTCGCCGCGGCCACGTTGGAGCTGCTCGACCTCTGGCGCGGCGGCGCGATCCATCCTGTGGTCGGCGCCGAGTTCCCGCTGGCGGAGGTCGAGGACGCGCACGCGCTCGTCGAGTCGCGGCGCAGCGTCGGCAAGGTGGTGCTTCTCACGTGAGGGCGCTCGTTACGGGCGGCCGCGGCGGGATCGGCGGGGCGATCGTGTCCGCGCTCGGCGATGCGGAGACGATCGTTGTCGACCTGCCGGAGTTCGACGTCGGCGACCCGGAGGCGTGGCGTTCGCTCGACGGCGAGTTCGACGCGGCGTTCCTCAACGCGGGGACCGGCACCGGTTGCGCCGATCCGGCCGAGCTGAGCGACGGCGAGTGGCACCGCATCCTGCGCGCGAACCTCGAGGGAGTCGTCTACGGGACGCGGGAGCTCGCGGCGCGACTGATGCCTAGCGGCGGCTCGATCGTCGCCACGGCCTCGCTCGCCGGGCTCACCGGAATGCCCGGAGATCCCGCATACACGGCCACGAAGCACGCGGTCGTGGGCTGGGTGCGGGCCGCGGCGCCGGCTCTCGAGGGGCGCCGCATCCGGCTCAACGCCTTGTGCCCGGGCTTCGCCGACACGCCGCTCGTCGACGCTGACATGCGCGAGGTGCTGGGCGTCACGCTCATCGAGCCTGCGTTCGTCGCGGAGGCCGCGCTGCGCGTGCTCGAGGACCCGGAGACCGGCCGCGCGTGGGTCGTCCAGCCGAATCGCGTCGAGCCCTTCCGCTTCCCTGGCGTGCCGGGACCGCGATGAGCCCTCGTGCGCGGAAGCCCTGGGCCGAGAACCCGCCGCCGGACCCGCACGTGTGGAACACGCTCCGCTACCGCGGCATCGAGCAGGCCGACGGGCGGGCGGTGATCGAGTGGGACGCGACGCCGGAGTACAGCTTCCACTCGCCGGGCGGGCCGATCGTCCACGGCGGCATGGTCGCCGCGCTGCTCGACACGGCCATGGGCGGCGCCTGCTGGACGCTGATGTCGGAGGCCGAGGACTTCCTCACCGCCGACCTGCGCACGGAGTTCCACCGCTCGGCGCGGCCGGGGACGCTGCGCGCGGAGGGCCACGTCGTGCAGCGGAACCGTCGAGTCGTCTTCTGCGCCGCCGAGCTGTACCAGGACGGCGAGCTCGTTGCGAGCGCCCGCTGCACACAGATCGTCCGCCGCGATCAGACCGCGTAGCGGACAACGAACGACGTCAGGCGATCCGCTCGCTCACCGGTCGCGCCTCAAGCCGTGCCCGAGTCGGAACGAGCGGCAGACGGCGAACTCCTTCATGCGGAACGGCGGCGAGCACGAGGGCGAGCTTCGTCCTGCCGCACCCAGCTAGCGGGTGCAGCTCGAGATCAGGGTGGGCTTCGAGCCGTCGACCGGAACGCGCCAGGTCGACCAGCACCTCTGGCTCTTCGGCACCGAGTTGGCGACGAGCCCGCTCGAGTCCGGCGACCAGGCCGCCGTCGGCGCGTAGGCGAGCTTGAGGAGGGAGCGCACCTTCCCCGTCGCCACGTCGACGACCGTGAGCCTGCCGCTGCCTGTCTCGTAGGCGATGTACTTCCCGTCGGGCGACCAGCCGAAAACGTCCGCGACTCCGCTGGGCACGAGCGTCCTGACCCCCCGGCCGTTGGGTGACACGAGCCGCAGCATGGTCGTGTTCCCGACGTCCGCGCGGAACGCGATCTTGCCGCCGGCGGCCGGCGACCACAGCGGCTGGAAACCCTTGCGAGCGAGGCGCCGGAGACCCTTGCCGCTCGCCTTTGCAGTCCAGATGCCGAAGGTGCGGCCCGAGTCGTCGGACGCGTCGCGCTCGAACACGACCTGGCCGCCGTCAGGCGAGAGGCTTGGATAGATGTTGTCGAACTTCTTGCCGCCGACCTTGCCGACGACGTGTCCCGACGGGACGTCCAGAACAGTCACCGGCCCGCCGCAGGTCAGGCACGACGGGAAGCCGAAGCCGCCTGCGAGGCGGTCGCCGGCGGGATCGGTGGCGAAGGAGGACGTGTTGACGGTCGCAAAGCGCTTCGGCTTCTGACCGGGCGCGATCCCGTAGAAGTCGCCGTCGACGAGGTAGACGAGCTTGCCCGACCGGACCCAATCGATCTGGTACGGGGGATCGGAGCACTTCTCGCTGCAGACCGTGTAGCGGAGAGGTTGCGCGTTCGTCCCGTCGGCGTTTGCGGTGCAGAGCGGCTTGCAGGATGTCGTTCGGGGTGCGATGGGCCTTCGCCGGCGGGGGCCAGCGCGTGCCGTAGTACGCGATCTGCGTCCCGTCCGGCGACCAGGTCGGGTTGCTCACTTGCCGACACGGCGAGATCGTCGTGGAGGAGGCGCTGCTCGTGGCCGCCACGAACGCGAGCACGACGACAGACGCCACGAAGACGCGACGGAGCATGCTCCCACGGTACGCCGCTCGTCTAACGATGCACTAACGGGTCAGCTGACGACAGCGGACAGCGCCTTAGCGACCTGCTGTCTCGCCGCCCTGTCGGCGTCACGCAAGAACTCCACGAGCACATTGGCGCGCGCGACCACGTTCCGCTCTCCGTAGATTCGTCGGAACCGTTGTTTGG
>DASQCM010000200.1:0-3557 GCA_035634675.1 Gaiellaceae bacterium | reverse complement strand
CCACTTCCTCGCGGTCGCCGCCCCACAACCGGGCGAACTGCCTCCCGTGCTCGACCTCGAGACGACGGGGAAGCTACCCGCAAGCCAGCTGCTGGCTTGGACGCTCGCCTGGCTCGGGGAGGTCAGTGCCCGCACGGGCGTCCAGCCGTTCATCTACACGTCGCCGCTCTTCTGGAAGAGGAACCTCGCCAACTCCACGGCCGCGGCGGAGGCGGGCACCCCGCTCTGGATCGCGCACTGGACCTCGTCGACCAAGCCGACAGTGCCCGCGCAGAACTGGAACGGAAGCGGATGGATGTTCTGGCAGTGGACGAACTGCATCGCGGTGAAGGGGCTGAACCACTGCGCGGACGGCGACCGGATGAACGGCTCGAACCCGGTCGCGGCCGCCATCGACCCCTACCCGACAGGTCCACCAATCCTGTCGATTCCGCCGTCGATCGTCGGGGCGCCGTCGGTAGGCGTGCTGCTCGCAGCCGTCCCCGGCACGTGGGAGGGCGGGAAGCCGCTCCGTTTCTCCTACGCCTGGTCCCGCTGCGACGCCGCAGGCGCGAACTGCGTCCCGATCACGGGAGCGACGCGCGAGACGTACAAGCCGGTGAGCGCCGACGTCGGACACTCGCTCGTCGTGGTCACGACGGCGACGTCCGCAGGCCTGAGCGCCACGGCCGCCTCGGCGCCGAGCGCAACGGTCACACCGGCCGGGACGCCGCCGGCGGCTCGCCCGGTCAACATCGGGCCGCCGCAGATCGTCGGCAAAGCGCAGGCCGGACAGATGCTGACGACCTCGGTCGGGACATGGACCGGCTCGCCGAAGAAGTTCGCCTACCGCTGGCGCCGCTGCAACGCGGCCGGCACCTCCTGCATCGCCATCCCGCGTGCAATCCAGCCCGGCTACACGCTGACGCCCGACGACATCGGCTCCACCCTCTCGCTCGTCGTGACCGGAACCGGCGCCGGCGGCTCGACGTCGGCGACCGCGGCAACCACCGGCGTCGTCGTGGCCGCCCCGCTCCCGGCCGTCTCGATCGGGACCCAGACGGTGCGTCGCGGGATCGCGGGGAACCTCCAGACCACGGACGGCCGCGCGACGGTGACGTGGCAGCCCGGGACCATCCCCGCGGGGCGGGTCGTCTCGCTCGGGACCTTCAGCGGCTCCCTGACGGTGCCGGGCAGTGAGGTGTCGCTGACCGTCCCCGGCGTGAAAAAGGGCTTCAAGTGGCCGCTCGACATCGCCTACACGCAGGGGCAGCCGGGCGCGACGGTGCTCGGCTACTCGACGGACAACCGCGTGTACCACGCCGTGCCGCCGCTCCAGTCGGCGCAGCTCCCGATCGGGACGACCGTCGGCTGGTACGTCGACTCGAACAGCCGCACGCACGTGCTCACGCGCACCCCTCTTCAGCTCGGCTTGTTCAAGAAGGGGGCGTGGGGCGACCCGACCTACACGTCACCGAACGCGCCGGCGATGAGAGCCGAGGTTCCGCTCGAGGTGCTTCCGCATCGCGCCGACCGCAGCCTTTTCCTCGGCACACGCATTTCCCTCGACGCGCAGGCACGGGTCTCCGCATCGGTCACCGGCGCGGCCGGCACCGTCCCCATCCTCGGGAAGGGCAGCCGGCTTGGAGTGCGCCTGCGCGCCGGCACGTTCCGTCTTGCCAAGGCATACCGCGCGAGACCCGGCGCGATCACGGTGCGCCTGCGGCTCAACGCCCGCAACTGGCGGCCGGGCTCGTACCGGCTCCGCATCGTCGCGCTTGACCCGTGGGGGCGGCGCGGCGTGCTGACCCTGCGGTTCCGCTATCCCTGAGCCGAAGCGCGCAGGCTGAGGATCTCGTAGGCGATGTTCGCGGCCGCGAGGGCCGTCTGCTGTCCGGGCCCGTCGTACGGCGGCGAGACCTCCACCACGTCGGCGCCGACGATGTCGATGCCGCGCAGCGCGCGAACGAAGGCGAGCGCCTCCGACGTCGAGAGACCGCCGACCTCGGGCGTCCCTGTCCCCGGCGCGAAGGCCGGGTCGAGCACGTCGATGTCGAACGAGAGGAAGGCGGGCCGGTTGCCGACCCGAGTGCGGACGAGGCTGGCGAAGCCCCCGGGCTCAAGGGTCCGCAGCTGGTCGCACGAGACGACGGCAAGGCCGAGCTCGCGCGCCGACTCGAGATCCTCGGCGCCGTAGAGCGAGCCGCGTAGCCCGGCCTGCACCGACACCGCAGGGTCGATCAGCCCTTCCTCGATCGCACGCTTGAACGTCGTCCCGTGGAAGAAGCGCTGCCCGAAGTACTCGTCCCACGTGTCGCCGTGGGCGTCGAGCTGGATGAGCGCGAGGGGTTGCCGGCGAGGGAACCCTTCCTGCCGGCCCGCAAGCACGCGCAGCTCGGCAAGCGTGATGGAGTGGTCCCCGCCGAGAGCGAGGGGAAAGACGTCGGCGTCGACGAGCGGCCTGAGCGCCTCCTCGACCTGTCCGTAGGTCCGCTCGGTGTCTCCGGGCGAGACGGGCAGGTCCCCGTAGTCGACGATGGAGAGCTTCTCGACGACGTTCACCCCGAGCGCCGGGTTGTACGGCCGCAGCAGCGCCGAGGCGGAGCGGATCGCCTCGGGGCCGAAGCGTGGTCCGGTCCGGTAGCTCGTCGCGGTGTCGAACGGGATCCCGTAGACCGCTGCGTCCACTCCCGCGAGGTCGGTGGTGTGCGGCGCGCGCATGAAGGTCCGGATCCCGGCGAAGCGCGGCATGACCTTCGCGTCGAGCGGACGGTGGTGAGGCCCGGGCACTACCGCGTCTGCGGGAAGCCGAGGTCGACCCGCGACGTGGCCGGATCGGGCCAGCGCTGCGTGACGACCTTGCCGCGCGTGTAGAAGTCGATCGCCTCGGGGCCGTAGACGTGCAGGTCGCCGAAGAGCGACGACTTCCAGCCGCCGAAGGAGTAGTACGCGACGGGCACCGGGATCGGGACGTTGATCCCGACCATCCCCGCCTGCACGTCGAACTGGAACTGCCGTGCCGCGCCGCCGTCGCGCGTGAAGATCGCGACGCCGTTGCCGTACGGGCTGTCGTTCACGAGGCCCACTGCCTCCTCGTACGTCCCGACCCGCGTCACGCCGAGCACCGGGCCGAAGATCTCGTCCTCGTAGGCCTTCATCTGCGGCGTCACGCCGTCGAGGAGGCTCGGGTTGAGGAAGAACCCCTCCGCCGGCACGCCCTCGCGCCCGTCGACGACGACCGTGGCGCCCTCGCCCGGCGCATTCTCGACGTACGACGCGACCCGGTCGCGGTGCTCGCGCGTCACGAGCGGGCCCATCTCCGAGGACGGGTCCATCCCGTCCCCGACCCTCACCTTCGGGATCCGGTCACGGATCGCGTCGACGAGCGGCTGCGCGACGTCACCCACCGCGACGACGACGGAGACGGCCATGCAGCGCTCGCCGGCGGAGCCGTAGCCGGCCGAGACCGCTGCGTCGGCGGCCGCGTCCACGTCCGCATCCGGGAGCACGATCATGTGGTTCTTCGCCCCGCCGAGCGCCTGGCAGCGCTTGCCGCTCTCGGTCGCCTTCTCGTAGAC
>DASQCM010000199.1:0-6114 GCA_035634675.1 Gaiellaceae bacterium | reverse complement strand
CTCGCCGTCCTCGCGCCGGAACTTCATCAGGTTGAGCGACGCGAGGTTGCAGGCCGAGTCGTCGATCGACATGTACTCGGAGCACGGGTTCGAGGCGTTGATGCGGCTCGTGTTCGGGAGCGTGTGCCAGGAGTTGATCGTCGTGTCGTACTGGACGCCCGGATCCGCGCACTCCCACGCCGCGGCCGCGATCTGGCGCAGCAGGTCGCGCGCGTCGCGCGTCTCGAGGACGGTGCCGTCGGTGCGGGCGGTGAGGTTGAACTCGTCGCCCTTCGTCGCCGCTTCCATGAACCCGTCGCTGACGCGGACCGAGTTGTTGGCGTTCTGGTACTGGATCGAGGCCCAGTCCGGCGAGTCGAGCGACATGTCGTAGCCGTTCGACTCGAGGACCCGAGCCTTCTTCTCCTCCTTGGCCTTGCACCAGATGAACTCCTCCACGTCCGGATGGTCGACGTCGAGGACGACCATCTTCGCGGCGCGCCGCGTCTTGCCGCCCGACTTGATCGTGCCGGCGGAAGCGTCGGCGCCACGCATGAACGAGACGGGGCCGGAGGCGTAGCCGCCCTTCGACAGCTGCTCCTTCGAGGAGCGCAGGCGGGAGAGGTTGACGCCCGAGCCCGAGCCGCCGCGGAAGATGACGCCCTCGCGCCGGATCCAGTCGAGGATCGACTCCATCGAGTCGTCGATCGAGAGGATGAAGCACGCCGAGCACTGCGGCGCCGCCTCGAAGCCGACGTTGAACCAGACCGGGCTGTTGAAGGAGGCGAGCTGGTTGACGAGGATCGCCTTCAGCTCGGCTTCGAACGTGTCGGCCTCGTCGGCGTCGGCGAAGTAGCCGCCCTCCTTGCCCCAGGCGACGACGGTGTCGACGACGCGGCCGATCATCTGCTTCACGCTCGCCTCGCGCTCCGGCGAGGAGAGGCGGCCGCGGAAGTACTTCTGGGCGACGATGTTCGTGGCCGTCTGCGACCAGAACTTCGGGAACTCGACCCCGCGCTGCTCGAACGCCGGCCCGTCACGGCCCGGGATGATGGCGTCGCGCGTCTCCCATTCGATCTCGTCGAACGGGTCGCGCCCGGGGATGGTGAAGAAGCGCTTGACGCCGAGGCGCGCACCCTCCTCGACGACGGTGTTGACGACCTCTGCGGCCGTCTCTTCGGTGCCTGAAACTTGTTCGACGCTAGCCATCTTCCCCTCCCGGAACTTTAGTCTGCGACTGCTTCTCGACCGAGCCGCCGGACAGCGATTCCGCCGACGGGGAACGGGACCGTAGACCCCGCATCGGACGGAACAGAAAGCGGCTTGTGTGGCTAGTTTGCGCCGAGAATCAGGACCAGCGGATAGCTCGCGTTCGAGCGCGCGAGCCGGCCGTCGAGCGGGGCCACGGTGAGGATTCCCGCATCGTGCGCGAGGCGCTCCGCCTCCCTCTGCCAGCCCGGCCGGAAGAGGACGAGCGAGCGGGCATAGCCCTGCGGCGCGTCGGCTGCGGTCGCGTGCCGGTAGCCGGTGGAGAGAAGCGTCGAGGCCTCGGTGCCGGCGACGCCTGCGAGCCCGTTGCCGTTGAGCACGAGCACCGAGACGCGAGAGCGGGCGCGCAAGGGCGCAGCATGTTCCTTCGAGACACGTCCGGCAGCAGCTACCGGACGTGTCCGGTCGAGACCCGTCTTCGCCTGGTGGGCTCCGAACACGTGGGCGCCGGCCACGGCGAGCAGCACCGTGAGCTCGGCGAGCGCGATCGCGGCGGCCACGAGGGCCGCGACGCGCCACGGGAAGGGGCGACCGAAGGGCTGGACGTGCTCCACGGACCGTCACGGTTCGCCGAAGCTTCGGCTGCTCCTCCTCCGCTCGCCGTATCGTGCCCGCCGTGTTCGTGAGCTTCGAGGGAGCCGACGGCTCGGGCAAGTCCACGCAGGCCGAGCTGCTGCGCTCGGCCCTCGTCGCCGAGGGCCGGGACGTCGTGCTGACGCGCGAGCCGGGCGGCACCGAGCTCGGCGAGGCGGTGCGCGCGCTGGTCCTCAACGGCCCGGTCATGGGCGCGTGGGCGGAAGCGACGCTCTTCGCCGCGTCGCGGGCGGAGCACGTCGAAGAGGTGATCCGACCGGCACTCGATCGCGGCGCGGACGTCGTCTGCGACCGCTACATCGACTCGTCGCTCGCCTACCAGGGGATCGCGCGCGGGCTCGGGGTCGACGCGGTGCTGCAGCTCAATCTCGACGTGACGGGCGGTCTGCTCCCGGACGTGACCTTTCTGCTCCTCCTCGATCCCGGAGTTGCCACGGGCCGCCACGTCGATCCCGACCGGCTCGAGCGGGAGGGATCGGAGCTCCAGGCAAAGGTCGACGCCGCCTACCGAGAGCTCGCCGAACGCTTCCCGGAGAGAATCGTCACGATCGACGCGGCTGGATCACCCGAGGCGATCGCGAGGGAGGTGCATGAGCGGCTTCGAGACCGTCCCTGAGCAACACGAGGCCAAGCGGCTGCTCGCGGGAGCGCTGCAGGAAGGGCCTGCCCACGCCTATCTCTTTCATGGGCCGGCCGGCGTCGGCAAGCGCGAGCTCGCGCGGCGCTTCGCGGCCGAGCTGCTCGGCGACCACGCGCGCGTCGAGCGCGGCAGCCATCCCGACCTCTACCTGCTCGAGCCGCTGGGCGAGCAGATCCGGATCGACGACATCCGTGAGCTCCGCCGCGACCTGCACATGCGGCCCTTCGAGGCAGACCGGCGCGTCTATCTCATCTTCGGCGCCGACTCGCTGAACGAGGACGCGGCCGACGCGCTGCTCAAGGATCTCGAAGAGCCCCCGCCGTACGCCGTCGTCGTCCTCGTAGCGGAGCGGCTCGGGCCGTTGCCGGAGACGATCCGCTCGCGCTGCCAGCTCGTGCCCTTCCGGCGTCTCTCGGAGCCCGCGGTGCGGCAGGCGATCCAGGAGCATGCACCGGATCTCGGCGAGGAAGAGGTGACGACGCTCGCGCGGGTGGCCGGGGGACGGCTCGGCCGTGCGCTCCAGCTCCTCGACCCCGCCGCAGCCCGTCGGCGCGAGGCGCTGATCGGCGTGGCGCGCGCGGTCTATTCCGAGCCTGGCTTCGAGCCCGCAGACGGGGTCGAGACGCTCCTCGCGGGCATCTCCGAGCGCGGGACCGAGGCGAGGGAGATCGCCGAGGCGCAGGTGGAGAGCCTCGAGCTGACCGGGCGGGAAGCCGAGCAGCGTGTGCGCCGCGCCCAACGCGGGGCGGAGCGCGAAGAGCTGCTCGCGCTCCTCGAAGAGCTCGAGTCGTGGTACCGCGACCTCGTCGTCGTCGCAGCGGGCGCCGAAGCCGCGGCTGTCCACGTCGACCGGCTCGCGGAGCTGCGGGAGGACGCGACCCTCGAGCGGATGCACACTGCCGAAGAGGCGTGTGAGCTCGTCCGTGCGGCATGGCGAGAGGCCGAGGAGCTACAGGTCTCGACGCCGCTGGCGCTCGAAGCGCTCCTGATCCGGCTGCGCAGCGAGCTTGGAGCCACCGCCGCCGTGGCCTAGAAAGCCACGATCAGGACGAGCCCGCGGCCGAGCTCGCGGCCGGCTAGCGGCCCAAAAAGAGAAGGGCCGGGATCGCTCCCGGCCCTCCAGTGGTGTCCTTCGGACCTCTCAGGTCAAGCGGCGAAGACGAGCTCGTCGCCGAGCGCAAGCTGCAGCCGCGCTAGGGCGTCGCTCTCGAGCTGGCGGACACGCTCCCGCGTCAGCCCGAGCTCCTTGCCGATCGTCTCGAGCGAGGCCGGCTCGGCGTCGAAGCCGAAGCGGAGCTCGATGATCCGGCGCTGCCGCTCGGGCAGGTCGGCGACCGCGCGCTGGACGCGCTGCCGGCGCACCGACTCGACCGCCTCCTCGGCGGGATCGACCGTCGACTCGTCGGCGAACAGGTCGCCGAGCTCCGAGTCGCCGTCCGAGCCGAGGCCCTGGTTCAGGGAGACGGAGTCGACCGCGTCGAGTGCCTCCGTGACGTGCTCGAGCTTGAGCCGCGTCGCCTGGGCAAGCTCCTCCGCGGTGGCCTCGCGGCCCAGCTTCGCCTGAAGCTCGGCCGAGGCCCGGTTGAGCTTGATGCGGCGCTCCTGGACGTGGACCGGGATGCGGATCGTCTTCGACTGGTTCGCGACCGCGCGCTGGCAGGCCTGACGGATCCACCAGGTGGCGTAAGTCGAGAACTTGTAGCCCTTGCGCCAGTCGAACTTCTCGGCTGCGCGGTTGAGCCCGATCACACCCTCCTGGATCAGGTCCAGGAGAGGGACGTCGTGGCCCTGGTACCGCTTCGCGATCGAGACGACGAGACGCAGGTTGGAGTTGATCATCTTCTCCTTCGCCGCGAGGTCGCCGCGCTCGATGCGCTTCGCGAGCGCAACCTCGTCCGCGGCCGTGAGCAGCTTGTGGCGGCCCGCCGCGTCCATGAAGAGCTGCAGCGGGTCGAGCGTGCCCGTGACGGTCGCGGTGGCGACCGGTCGCGTCTCCTCGGGCGTCTCCTCGCGCACGACGACGTCGCGCTCCTCGAGCGCGGTGCGAAGGCCGGCGAGGTCGTCCTCGGTCAGCTCATGCTCGTCCGCGAGAGCCTGGATGTCCTTCTCCTCGACGAAGCCGCGCTCGGCGGCCTCCTCGAGCAGGCGCTCGACAGGCGAGAGGTCATGCAGGTGAATGGTGTCGCTCAGTGCTATTCCTTTCGCTCGTGATGGGCTGCTGGTTTGTCAGCGGCCCGGGCGGCGTATCGGGGGCTTCGCCACGAGGCGCCGCCACCCATGTGAGTTATAGAACGGCATTGCGCCGAAGTCCATTCCCAAACCAGGTGTTTTTTCTATTTCCGAACAAACTCTCATTCCCTGCTTAGCGGGGAAAAATCACCTTTCGACGGTTCGGCCGGAAACCTCGTCGAGCTTGATGCGCAGAACGACGACGCCCGGGCCCAGCTGCCTCCGGTCGGCTGGGCGTCCAGCGGTGCGCGCGAAGCGCTCTCGCAGCAGGGCTAGAGCCGACTCGACCGCGTCGCCGCTGAGCTCCTCGTACGTCCCGTAGGCGATCACGCTCCGCCAGCTTCCCCTGCCGTCTGCGTCGTACTCGTCCGCCTCGACACACACCCTCGGGTTTGCGCGCAGCATCGCCGTCTTTCGGCCCCCGGTGGTGACCGCCACCACGGCGCCGTCCTCGTACGCGTAGATGAGCGGAACCACGTAGGTCACGCCGTCGGCGTGGCAGCCGAGGCGCGCGATCCGCTGTCCGCGGAGGAACTCGTCGATCTCGCCGCGGGACAGCTCCCGCGGGGCTCCACGGCCTGCATCGGGAACGTTCATGACCGATTGAGCGTAGGACATGCTGAAATTGTGGTGATGCGCGCATGGATCGTGGCGGCGTTCGCCGTCGTTCTGGTCGTAGGGGGAGCCGCCGTCGCGGCGCTTCTCGCCTGGCCGACCGCCGGCATTGCCTCGTCGACGACCGGACTCGCGACCGTCTCCCTGCCGGGCTTCTCCGGAGACGTGCAGGACGTGTCGGTGAAGGGGCCGGACGGAAAGCCGTTGCCGATCGGGCTGAGCCACGGGATCGTCTGGCCCCACGCCCGGCTCGCTGCCGGCACGCCCGTGAAGGTCACGGTCGAGGTTCGCCGTCCGGGATGGATCGGCTGGCTCGTCGGGCATCACGACGAGCGGACGGTGAGGCTCGTAACGCCCGTCGCGCGCATCAGCTCGACCCTGCTACAGCCGAAGCCCGGCACCGCCGTGACCGTGCGCTTCGCCGAGCCGGTGGCCCGCGTCAGGGTGGGTCGCACCCCGCGGCGGGGGCTGGGCTCGGGCCGCGTCGCCGTCCCGCTCGGTGTCGTCGCGTCCGGAGCTGCGACCGCCGGGACGAGGATGGTGGCCGTCGCCGCCCGGCGGTGGGAGACGCTGTCCGAGCCGGTCCGGGTGTCGTGGTTCGTGGCCGGCGCCAGGACGAGGGTCATCTCGTACCCCGCGGCGGGCACGCGGCTCCTGCCGCACCGGGCGCTGACGCTGACGTTCGCCGAGCCGGTGGCGGACGTCCTCGGCTCACGGCTGCCGCGGCTCCAGCCGGCCACGCGCGGCCGCTGGACGCAGCTCGACTCCCACACGCTCGCCTTCCAGCC
>DASQCM010000198.1:0-7408 GCA_035634675.1 Gaiellaceae bacterium | reverse complement strand
TCATGGACGACCACCTTGGCGATGAGCGAGTCGTAGTGCTGCGAGATGACCGTTCCATCTTCCGCGAACGTGTCCACGCGCACCCCCGGCCCGAGCGGCGGGCGGAAGCGCTCGATCAGCCCCGGAGCCGGTGCGAAGTCGCGCGTCGGATCCTCGGCGTTGATCCGGATCTCGATCGCGTGCCCCTCGCGCGGCTGGGCGCGACCCCCATGAGCGAGGCGCTCGCCGGCCGCGATGCGGACCTGCTCCCGGACGAGGTCGAGCGACGTGATGAGCTCCGTGACCGGGTGCTCGACCTGGAGGCGCGTGTTCATCTCGATGAAGGCGAACGAGCCGTCGGGCCCGACGAGGAACTCGACCGTGCCGGCGCTGCGATAGCCGATGTGCTCGCAGGCCCGCTCGGCGGCGGACTCCATCTCCTCCCGCAGCTCGGCGTCGAGCGCGGGCGAGGGCGACTCCTCGATCAGCTTCTGATGCCGCCGCTGGATCGAGCATTCGCGCTCGCCGCAGGTGAGGACGTTGCCGTGGTCGTCGCAGAGCACCTGGATCTCCACGTGGCGCGCCGGTGTGATCACCTTCTCGACGTAAAGCGTCCCGTCGCCGAAGGCAGCCTGGGCCTCGGAGGAGGCGCTGTCGTACAGGCCGGGCAGGTCGGCGGGATCCTCGACCCGGCGCATGCCGCGCCCACCGCCTCCCGCCGCGGCCTTGAGCAGGACGGGGAAGCCGAGCTCCTCTGCCGCCGCGCGCGCCGCGTCGACGCTCGCGGTGCCCTCCGTCCCGGGTACGAGCGGCACGCCCGCCGCGCGCATCTCCGCCTTCGCATTGGCCTTGTCCCCCATCCGCTCCATCACGTCCGCCGGGGGGCCGATGAAGACGAGGTCGTTGTCCTGGCACGCGCGAACGAAGTCGGCGTTCTCGGAGAGGAAGCCGTAGCCGGGGTGAACCGCCTCGCAGCCGGTCGTACCTGCAGCTTCGACGATCGCAGGGATGCTGAGATAGCTCTTGGCAGCCGGCGGCGGCCCGATCCGGACGGCGCGATCGGCGAGCCGGACGTGGAGCGCATCCTCGTCCGCGGTCGAGTAGACGGCGACCGCCTCGACACCGAGCTCGTGGAGGGCGCGCATCACGCGGACCGCGATCTCGCCCCGGTTCGCTACGAGGACACGCGAGAACACGGCGGCCTACAGCGCCGGCCGGGCGGCGAGCGGCTCGAGCTCGAAGAGGAGCTGCCCGAACTCGACGGGCGCCGCGTTCTCGGCGTGGATGCCGCGCACCACGCCCTCGACGTCGGCCTTCACCTCGTTCATGAGCTTCATCGCCTCGAGGATGCAGAGCGTCTGGCCCGCCGCGACGATGTCGCCAACCTCGACGAATGGCGGCGAGCCCGGCTGTGCCGAGCGGTAGAAGGTGCCGACCATCGGTGACTCGACGCGGACGAGCGTCCCGGTGACAGCATTCGCCGCCGCCGGTTGGTCCGGCTCGGACACCGCGAGCGGCGCATCTCCAGGCCCGACGGCGGGCAGGTCGGGCGTGGAGCGGACCGAGATCCGCATCCCGTCCTCCTCGATCGTGACCTCGCCGATGCCGGAGTCCTGGACGATCCGGACGAGCTCCTGGATCCGCTGCGCGCGCTGTTCGTCGGCGGGGCCGGGCTCCGCGTCGCGGTGGCCGCGTCCGCGAATCCCACGCAGGAGCCGCTCGGCGTCCTCGCCGAAGAGGCCGAGTAGAAGCAGCTCCTCCTCGCTTGCCGCGACGCCTTCGGCGCGCGCCCGCACCTCGTCGAGCGGCGGCGTGACGTCCTCCTCGGTGTCGGGGTCGGCCGTCAGCTGGACGACGCGCTCGAGCGCCGGGTCGATCGGGGCGGGCGGCGTACCGAAGGCGCCCATTACCAGGCTGCGCACCTCGTCGACGACAACGAGATAGCGGCTCGCCGAGAGCACGTTGATGATCGCCTGCGTCGCGAGCACCTGTCCGATCGGCGAGGCGAGCGGCGGCCAGCCGGTCTCCGCCCTGATCCGGTCGAGCTCCTCGAGCACATCGTCGAGCCGGTCACCGGAGCCTTCCGCCCGCAATGAGCCGTCGATGCCGGCCACGACGCTCGCGGGCACGTCGTGCCGGGCCGCGAGCACGGCGATCCTCGGGACAAGCGGAGTCACGAGCTCGTCGCCGATGTGCTCATCGAGCAGATCGGTCGCCTCCCACAGCGCGTCGACGTCGACGCCGGGGTTGAGGCCCCTGCCGCTCAGCGCCTCGGCCAGCGCTTCGCCGGAGACGCGGTGGAGCGTCAACGCCAGCGGATAGATGGCGCACGCGATGAGCTGCGCGCCAGCCTGAGCCGCAGCGAGGGAGACCGCGAGCGCGCTGCCGCCGGCTCCCTGGGCGTAGATCCCGACCGGGAGCCCACTCGCGTCTGCGAGCGCATGGACGAGATTCTCAGCCGTATGCGGCTGCAGCGACCCCGTCGGGTCGTGGAGGAGGACACGCACCGCTCCGAGCTCAGGGAGCATCTTCGCCCGCTCGATCAGCGTCTCGCTCTCGCCGGTGCGCCCCGGGCTATACACGAGCCCCGCCTCGAAGTCGCGCTCGGCGCCGACGATCGCCTCCGCGGCCTCGCGCAGGTTCGAGACGTCATTGAGGGGATCGTGGAGCCGGAAGACGTCGATCCCGTTCGCGGCCGCCGAGGCGACGAAGCGGCGCGCGAAGTCTGCGTCGACCGGCCGCGAGCCGACGAGGAAGCGCCCGCGCAACGCTAGCCCGAGCGGCGTCTTGACGCGAGCCTTGAGCGCGCGGATCCGCTCCCACGGGCTCTCGACGCCGCGCTTGACGGCGTCTTCGAAGGCACCGCCGCCCGACACCTCGAGGTAGGCGAAGCCGGCCCGGTCGAGGATCTCTGCGAGCCGGAGCTGCTCAGCAGTCGGGACGCGCCCGGCGAGAGGCTCCTGTCCGAGCAGGCGAATCGTCGTGTCGGCTAGCGACGGCACCGCCGGAGCCTACCGCGGAGGCCGCGTCCGTTCCCGGCGCGGCTTCACCACCTTGGCCATGACCCACCGGTGCTTGCCGATCTTGCGGTCGCGCACGAAACCGAGCTTCTCGTAAGTCGACAGGGCGCCGTTGAACAGGAAGCCGGCAGGCACCGAGCCGGCATCCTCGGGGTATGCCTCGACGGTCCCGCCGCCGAGAGCGGCGATCAGCTCCAATGCACCGGCGAGGGCGGTCGAGGCGACGCCGCGACGGCGGAGGCCCTTGCCGACGAAGCAGCAGCCGATGCGCCAGTCGGGCGGTGCCGTCATGCCCGCTTCATATGCGGCCCGGTTCTTGACCTTGGATACCTCGTCGGGGGAGCCGAACTGGCACCAGCCCAGGCATTGGTCTCCCTCGAAGACGAGCGCCGCGTGGGCCGTTCCCGCCTTGACGCGAGCACGCTTGCGTCGGCGGTTCACGCCTGCGACGTTCCTTTTCACATCTTCGGGGTGGAATCCCATGCACCAGCAGCCGCCGAAGATGCCGTTGTTGCGCTCGACGAGCTCGGCGAAAGCCGGCCACGTCGACTCGTCGAGCGCCCTGACGCTGTAGGTCTTCAGGCGCGGGAGATGTAGCGACCCTCGCGAGGGTCGACCTTGAGGCGATCGCCGATGTTGACGAACATCGGCACCTGGACGACCGCGCCCGTCTCGAGAGTCGCAGGCTTCGTCACGTTCGAGACCGTGTCGCCACGCACTCCCGGCTCGGTTTCCACAACTTCGAGCTCGACGGAGGCCGGCAGCTGAACGCTCGCCGGCTTCCCGTTCACGCTCAGCACCTGGACTGACGCGTTGGGCTGCATGTACGGCAGCTCGTCCGAGAGCTCGGCGTGCGGGAGCGAGAACTGGTCGTAGGTCTCCGCGTCCATGAAGTGGACCTCGGAGCCGTCGTCGTAGAGGTACTGGACCTGCTTCGTCTCGGTGCGCACGCGAGCGAACTTCTCCCCGGCGCGGAACGTGCGGTCGACGACTGCGCCCGCGTCGAGGCTCTTCAGCTTGGTGCGGACGAACGCGCCGCCCTTGCCGGGCTTCACGTGCTGGAACTCGACGATGCGCCACACCTTGCCGTCGAGCTCGATGTGCATCCCGTTCTTGAAGCTGTTCGTGTCGACGACCTCTGCCACGACGCGGGAGGGTACCGGCGGCGTCCGGGCTTGGCGCAGGCGGTCAGTCCGAGGTTGCCCGAGCGCCAGCAGCGCCGCCTTCCGGGTCACGAGACGGTCAGCAGCTCCTTCGTGAACCGGACGGGGTTCTCGACGCCATCCTGGGTCACCACGACGTCGTCCTCGATCCGGATCCCGAAGCGGCCCGCGAGGTAGACGCCGGGCTCGACAGTGACGAGGTTGCCGACGGCGAGCGTGTCCGGGCTCTCGGTCGAAAGCCGCGGCGACTCGTGGACTTCGAGCCCGAGGCCGTGGCCGAGGCCGTGCCCGAAGGTGCCGTTGAACTCGCTTCCCTCGATCACGTCGCGCGCGGCGGCGTCGACGTCGATGCCTGTCTCGCCCGCGCGGATCGCGTCGAGACCCGCCTGTTGCGCAGCGAGGACGACGTCGTACGCCTCTCGCATCTCGGCGTCCAGCTGGCCGGTGGCGACCGTCCGCGTGTAGTCGGAGACGTAGCCGTCGAGGCGGCAGCCCGTGTCGATCACGACCAGCTCGCCTTCCTCGATCACGCGCTCGCCCGCGCGGGCATGCGGGAGGGAACCGTTCGGGCCCGAGCCGACGATCGCCTCGAACGCCGGCTCCTCCGCCCCCTCCTCGTTGTAGATGCGCTGGATGTCCCAGGCGACGTCGCGCTCGCGGCGGCCGACGAATCCCACCTCGCTCGTGAGCCGCTCGAACATCCGGTCCGTGATCGCGCAGGCGCCGCGGAACGCCCCGAGCTCACCCTCGTCCTTGACTGCGCGCAGCTGTTCGACCAGGCCCTTGCGCGGCACGAGGTCGACGCCGCCCTCCCGCAGCTGTTCCGCGAACGACCACGGGAGCACGTTCGCTTCGAAGCCCACCCGGCCCTCCAGCTCGTCCGCCAGCCAGCCGACGAGCGACCGCTTTGTCTGCACCGGCTCGACGCCCTCGATCTCCTGCGCCGTCTCGATGTAGCGGAAGTCGGTGAAGAGCCGCACCCGCTCCGGCTCGACGAGGAGCGCGGCATTCGAGCTGTCCAGCCCGGTCAGGTAGAGGACGTTGACGAGGTTCGTGACGAGGAGCGGCTCCTCGAGCAGGTCGCGGAGGCGGTCGATCCGGCTCACGTTGCACGCTCCTTCAGGTAGTCGAGTGCCATCTTGTAGCCGTCGGGCCCGTGGCCGACGAAGCGTGCGGCAACGAGGTCGGCGACGACAGAGTGCTGCCGCCACTCCTCCCGCTCGTCGACGTTGGAGAGGTGCACCTCCACGATCGGGATCGTGAGCGGCTCGAGCGCGTCGTGGATCGCCCACGCGTAGTGCGTCCACGCGGCAGGGTTGACGACGATCCCGTCGACCGATGCGTATGCATCGTGGCACCACTTGACGAACTCGCCCTCGTCGTTCGTCTGCCGGCACTGGACGGCCAGCTCGAGCTCGCGCGCCCACTCGTAGATCCGGCTCTCCAGCTCGGCCATCGTCAGTCCCCCGTACAGCGCAGGGTCGCGACGGCCGAGGATGTCCAGGTTGACGCCGTTGAGCACGAGGACTCTCACGCGATCAACCTATCCAGTTCGCGGCGCGCGTCCTCCTCCGGCACGGGGACGCCTATGCGAGGGCCGTCGTCACCCAGGAGGACGAAGCGCGGCTCGCCGCCGCGGGCCTTCTTGTCGCGCTTCATCGCCTCCCACGCCCGCTCGCGGTCGACGCCGGCCGGCTCGGGCCGGAGCACCTCCTCGACAACGCTCGTGTCACGGCCGGAAAGACGCAGCGCGGCGAGCAGGCCGAGCGCAACGGCGCGTCCGTGGGTGAGTCCCTCGTAGCCCGCTGCCGCCTCGAGCGCGTGCGCGAACGTGTGGCCGAAGTTGAGCGCAGCGCGCTCTCCGTGCTCGTGGGGATCGCGCAGGCAGATCGCCGCCTTGAAGGCGATGGAGCAGCGGACGAGCTCGTCGTCCGGCAGCTCCCAGAACGGCTCGCCCGCGAGGAGTCCGGCCTTCACGACCTCGGCCATGCCCTCGAGCCGCTGCGGTTCGGGCAACGTCTCGAGCAGCGCGGGGTCGACGACCGTCCGGGCGGGCCAATGGAAGGCACCGACGAGGTTCTTCCCCTGCGGGAGGTCGATCGCCGTCTTGCCGCCGATCGCGGCGTCGACCTGGGCGACGAGGCTCGTCGGGACGGGCGTCCACTCGATACCGCGGAGGTACGTCGCCGCCGCGAACCCGGCCGCGTCCGTCGTACAGCCGCCGCCGAGCGCCACGATCGTCCCGCGCCGGTCGAGGCGCAGCTCCTGCCACAGCTGGTCAAGGGCCGGGAGCGTCTTCGCCTCCTCGCCCGGTGGCAGCTCGTGCGTCTCCGCGAGCCGCGTGCCGAGCGCGAGCTGCGCATCCATGCCGTGGATTCCCGCGACCTGCGGATCGGAGACGAGCGCGACGGCACCGTCTCCAGGGACGAGCTCTTCGAGCCGGCCGAGCGCGCCGCGCTCGACGTGGACGCCGGCCGCCGCGAGGACGACGTCGTCGGTGTCGCGGGCGGTCGTGTCGGCGACCTCCTCATACAGCGGCCGGCGCTCCCCGTACAGCCGCTTGAACTCGTCGTAGTCCTGCGCGAGCGGTCGATCTGTCCCGCGTACCCGCTCCCAGGCCGTGTCGACGTCGACGTCGAGCCAGACGACCGTTGCGCGCTCCTTCAGCAGCGCGCGCACTTCGGGAATGGTCACGGCGCCGCCGCCGAGATCGACGACAACGGGGACGGCGCGGTCCAGGACGTTCCGCACGACCTCCGCCTCTCGGGCGCGGAATGCCGCCTCGCCGTCGTCGAACAGCCCGATGGGCACGTCCTCGTCCGTCTCCACGTGCGGGAGACCGAGCGCTCGGGCGATCGTCGTCTTGCCCGCGCCCATGAACCCCACGAGCGCGAGGTGACGTGTCAGCGGGCTGTCCAGTCGATCCGCTCCAGGTAGGCGCGCCAGGCCCCGACGAAGTCGCCGACTGCGTCGCCGCCGAACTTGTCGCGCGCCGCGCGGGCGAGCTCCCACGCGACCGCGGCCTCGGCCACGACCGCAAGCGCCTCGACCGCAGAGACGTCGCTCCGCTCGACGAGCGCCTCCGCAGCCTCGCCCGTGTCGAGATCGACGGAGCCGAGCGGCTTCATGAGTGTCGGCAGGGGCTTCATGCCGGCGCGCACGACGATCTCCTCGCCGTTCGAGACGCCGCCCTCGATGCCGCCCGCGCGGTTCGTCCCGCGGTGCAGGCCGCGCTCGTCGCGCACG
>DASQCM010000197.1:0-3113 GCA_035634675.1 Gaiellaceae bacterium | reverse complement strand
GAGCGCCTCCTCTGCGAGCGCCATCGCCGCGGATTCGCCGCTGCGCCAGTAGTCGATCTCGACGAGCGTCAGCAGCGCTCGCGCGCGCAGGTCACCCGGCTCGAGCGTCGTGCGTAACTCCTCCAGCAGCGCCAGTGCGGCCGAGAAGTTGCTGGCGAGATGGAGTTGCTCTGCAAGCTCGAGCTGGAGCTCCAGTCGCTTCGGAGCGTTCGCCGGAAGCAGCCGCAGCGCGAGCCCGGTCAGTTCGGCTGCGGAGTCCGGGGAGCCGCGCATGCGCGCGTGGCGGGCGGCCTCCTGGAGCTCCTGCACGACCGCGCCGTCCGGTCCGGGCGCCGCCAGTGCGAGATGCCGCGCCCGCTCCTCGGGGTCCCGCGCGAGGTCGGCGACCGCGCGATGCGCCTCGCGGAGCCGGACTGCCGGAGCGGCGGAGTACACAGCCGACGCGAAGAGCGGGTGGACGAACTCGATCCGCCCGTCCGCGTCGACGCGCACGAGCCCCGCCTCCTCCGCAGGTGCGAGCTCGACCGGATCGATCGTCTCCGTGTCGGGCCGCGCCAGGGTTGCGGCTCGCAGCAGCGCGTCTCGCGCCTCAGCCGGCAGCGCCCGGACGCGGGCGCGGACGAGCGCGTCGAGGTCCTGCGGCACGGGAACGCGGCCCGAGGTGTCGCGCTCGCCGCGGCGGTTGAGCTCGCGCGCGATCTCGATCGCGTAGAGCGGGTTGCCGCCTGCCGCCTGCGCGATCCGTACGAGCGTCGGTCGCGGAAACGTGCTTCCGAGCTCCTGCCTGAGCACCCGATGCAGGGCGGCGACCGAGAGCGGTCCGAGCTCGAGGTGCTCGACCCGGCGGTCGCGTTCGAGCGCAGGGATCAGCGCTCGCGAAAGCTCTGTCGCGCGCACCGAGAAGATGCCCCTCACGGGCTCCTCCCCGAGCCGGCGCAGCGCGAACTCGACCACCGCCGCCGACGAAGCATCGAGCCACTGGAGGTCGTCGATCGCGCACACGACTTCCGATTCGCCGGCGAGCGCGCGCAGCAGCGTGAGGAATCCGGCGCCGACGACGCGACGCTGGGGTGGCCGTGCCGAGGCGGCGCGCAGGAGAGCGGCGTCCAGACCCACCCGCTGTGGCTCGGGCAGTCGCCAGAAGAGATCGTCGGGCACGTCGGCGAGCAGATCTGCGAGCGCCGCGAAGGCGAGCCGGGCTTCCGACTCGGTCGGCCGCGCGATCAGGACTCGGGCACCCCGCGCACGAGCAAGCTCGACTGCCGCCTGCCACAACGTCGTCTTGCCAATTCCCGGCTCGCCGACAATCGCGACCGCGCAGGGTCGCTCGGAGCTCAGAAAGGTCTCGACGGCCCCCAGTTCCGCTTCGCGCCCGACCAGACTGGACACGATCAGAGGTTAGGCGGATCGAGGGTTCAAATCCATCCCCCTCCGCTGTACGCTCGGAGCCGATGACCGAGCAGCCGAGAACGACCATCGAGGAGGCGCGGCGGGTCGGCGACGAGATCGGCGTTGACTGGGAACGGTTCGACCTCGAGCAGTTCCGGACCGGGATGGACGTCGAGTTCGAGCACGGGAGCCACGACCCGCAGACCGACGTCACGCACGACGACCCGATCGTCACCGGCAAGATCGCGCTCGCTCACATGAAGGAGTTCCCGGACTACTACGAGCGACTCGAGCGGATGGAGGCCGAGGCCGAGCGCGACTGGTCTTCCCGCTCCGAGTGACGCCGCTTCAAGAGCCTCGCTTCGAGCCGAGGTGGGGCGCGCCACCGATCAGGTCGTAGAAGCGCTCACGCCGCTGCGACCAGCGTTCGTCCCGGAGGGCGGCACGGGCTTCGCTCCGCCGCATCCGCCTGCCGTCCTCCGGATAGAGCCGGCGGGCCCAGATCGAGCCAGGCTTGGCCAGGCGCACGGCTCCGACGAGCGAGAGCGGCACGAAGACGATCCCGAACAGCCCCAGCTTGAGCTTCCCCTTCAGCAGGGTCACGACTACGAGCACGGCCACGAGCACGATCAGCGCGTCGCCGATTTCCCTCGCGAGCCGGTCGCTGCCATGGTCGGTGGGGAGGGGAAATGTCGCCAGAACGGCGAGACCGAGGAACGCCACCGCCGCCATGCAGGCGTCGATCGACAGGCGTCCCTCCGTCGTCCAGTAGACGTCGTCGAGATGCAGGAGCATCGCGAACTCGTCGAGGACGAGCGCGGCCCCGGCGCCGAACACGATCGCGAGGGCTGCGAGCCCAAGCTCGTCCGGCGCGAGCCCGATGGCGAGGCCGCCCGCGACGAGGCTAAGCACGATGCCCGGCACGAGGTGGTGGACGTGCACGTCGCCGACGTGCGCGCTTCCCCAGCCGCGGGTTCGCGCCATGCGCGTGTAGAACCGCGTTCCGGCCAGCGTGAGGATGAACGCGACCAGCATCAGGAACGCCGGCTCCCTGCCCCCGCCGTAGATGTGGGTCTCGTACCCGGGGATGAAGCGGAAGAGGTTCATTCGCGTCCCGGCGGTCATCCTAGGGCGTGGCAGGCCGATACTCTGGGCGCTTCTCGGAGAGGTGTCCGAGCGGTCGAAGGAGCGCGACTGGAAATCGCGTGGGTGCCGAAAGGTGCCTCGAGGGTTCAAATCCCTCCCTCTCCGTTACCGAGACGTGGCGATACTGCGGCGGGATGTCCCCGTCGCAGTCGCCGTTCGTCGAGCTGGAGGTCGGGCCTCGCACCGTGAAGGTGACGAACCCGGACAAGGTCTTCTTCGCGACGCGCGGCGAGACGAAGCTCGATCTCGTCCGGTACTACCTCAGCGTCGGGGAGGGGATCGTGCGTGTTCTCTACGAGCGTCCGACGCAGCTGAAGCGCCATCCCGACGGAGCCGAGGGCGAGGCGATCTACCAGAAGCGCGTGCCGAAGCACAGGCCGGACTGGATCGAGACCGCGACCGTCACCTTCCCCTCGGGCCGCACCGCCGACGAGCTCTGCGTGACCGAGCTCGCGCAGGTCGCCTGGGCCGCGAACCTCGCCACGATCGACTTCCACCCCTGGCCGTCGCGGCGGCGCGACGTCGAGCACCCGGACGAGCTCCGCATCGACGTCGATCCGCAACCCGGCACCGGCTTC
>DASQCM010000196.1:0-10131 GCA_035634675.1 Gaiellaceae bacterium | reverse complement strand
CCGCTGAGGACTTCTTCGTACGGTCGCGGCCTCGCTACCCGGCCTCGCCGGACGAAAGGAGAAGCAAGAGATGAAGCTCTTGTCCAAGCGCTGGCTGCTCGCCGCCACGCTCGTATTCGCCGCGTTCGCGGCGGTGATGGTCAGCCAGGCTTTCGCCGGCGGCAATGACACACCCGGCTCCGCCAAGGGACTCGGCCAGCTGACCGGACTGCTCCCGCGCGACCAGCTCACCACCGAAAGCGCAATCCAGGTCGACCTCAGCAAGGAGACCGTCCGCTTGCCGCTCTACAAGGGCATCGCCTACAAGGGCACGCCACAGCAGGAGACGGTCTGGTATGTCCTCCTCGACGCGTCCGACCCTGGGCTCGCGCACGACCTGGGCGTCAACTACGCGCCCAAGCTCGCCAACATCGCGATCGGCGACCCGGCGGCGGTGCAGACCGTCACGCTCGAGTCGCCGACACCCGACCAGAACAAGTTCGGACAGGCAGTCGTCGACTTCCAGGGCGCACCCGACTTCAGCCCCACCCGGATCGCCGAGCCCGGACCGAACGGCTTCCCGCTGGCGAAGTTCCAGCCGGGCGCCGTGGCCGGCCCCGGCTACAGCCCCTTCATCAAGATCGCCGGGTCAGACGTCGTCTACAACGCGCCGATCGTCGCCACCGGCGACGGGCCCTTCGACGTCGTCCACCACGCGAACACCGGCGACCGCGTACTCGGGATCAACCTCGCCGGGCCGCAGCCGCAGGGCCAGTACCAGGACAACTGGGTCGACCTGCTCTTCGTCAAGGGCTTCGACGCCGGGCAGCCGATCCTCTACCTCAGCACGGACGCCGGGCAGCCGCTGACGTCTGTGCTCGAGCGCTCCACCTACGTGCCCGCGCTCGACCAGGCGGCCTACAACGGCGGCGACGACTTCCTCGGCTCAGCCCGGGAGCGCCTGTTCGGGTTCATCAACGGCCAGACCGGCCACGACAACCCGAACGCGCAGGGGTTCGAGAACCTCGTCCAGGACGGCCACGCCTCCGAGGACGCAAGCGCGGGTAACACGGCGCTGATCAACGACCTCCGCAACGGCGGCGACCTGCTCAACGTCTTCGGGGACTTCCCGACGCTGAGCGACCCGCGCCACGCCGACGCCTACAGCCCGCTGTGGGACGCACAGCTCGGCCTCTGGACGGACAAGGCCGTGAAAGAAGGTCTGAACAAGCGCCAGATCGACGAGAACCAGGTCTTCAACCTCGCCGCGAGCAGACCCGACCTGCTCACCGGCGTTAACCCGGCGACCGGCCAGCCCGCGCCGTACGGGGCGAGCGGGGTCGACATCAACTGCGCAGTGATCGGCTTCACCGCGAAGGCACCAACGGCGAATCTCGCCACCCCGCTGCCGAACTCGCAGTTCCCACCGCGCTAGGCACGACTGAACGACACGAGATGGTGGGTCGCCCGGCGGCCCACCACCTCATCCGTCCCACTCATCGAAGGAGGCACGGCATGGTCACGGTTGGTCTTTGTGTCCGCCTGACCGCGGCACCGGGCAAGGAGAACGAGGTCGCGGCATTCCTGGAGAGCGCGCTTCCGCTCGTGGAGGCCGAGCCCGAGACGCTGGCATGGTTCGCCGCGCGGATCGATGCCTCGAACTTCCTGATCTTCGACGCCTTCCCGACCGAGGCGGGCAGGGAACAGCACCTGGCGGGTCCCGTCGCGGAAGCTCTTGCGGCGCGTGCGACGGAGCTGTTCAGCCAACCGCCGACCATCGAGCACGTCGAGATTCTCGCCTCGAAGCTCCCCGGATAGCCGCCGCAGGTGGCGCTGTACAGAGCCGAGCGGTGGGTACCTTGGCTCGAATGGCACGACTGACGCTGATCGGCAGCGGCCTTCCGGCGGACGATCAGGACGCGCTGGACGCGTACTCGCAGGTCGTCGTGACCGTGGCAGAACATGTGACGCCGTCGGTCGCGAATCTCCGCGTGACCCGCCGGGTTCGCGGTGGCCGTGTTCTCGACGGCGGGGGCAGCGGCGTCGTGATCACACCGGACGGCTTCCTCCTCACCTCAGCGCACGTCGTCGCAGGCACCACCGGCGCCGGCCGCGCGTCGTTCTCCGACGGACGCGACGTCGAGTTCGCCGTGATCGGCGCCGACGCGCTCTCCGACCTCGCAGTACTGCGGCTCGAAGGCGACGCGTTCACGGCCGCGGAGCTGGGCGATGCCGAGCGGCTCCGGGTCGGCCAGCTCGTCGTGGCGATCGGAAACCCGAACGGCTTCGCCGGCTCGGTCACTGCGGGCGTCATCTCGGCGCTCGGACGCTCGCTGCCGACGCGCTCCGGCGTGAACGTTCGCGTCGTCGACAACGTGATCCAGACCGACGCTGCACTCAACCCCGGCAACTCCGGCGGCGCGCTCGCCGACGGCCGCGGCCGCGTAGTCGGGATCAACACCGCCGTCGCGGGTGTCGGACTCGGCCTGGCAGTGCCGATCAACGCGGCGACGCGGCAGATCATCGGCGCGCTGATGACGGAGGGCCGGTTCCGCCGCGCCTATCTCGGCATCGGCGGCCAGCAGCGGCCGTTGCCGCCGCGGCTCGCCCGCGAGCTGGGCCGCACCGGCTGCGTCGAGGTGGGCGAGGTGGTCGACGACGCGCCCGCCGCACTGGCAGGCGTTCGGCCAGGCGACCTGATCGTCGCCGTCGACGGCCGCCAGGTCGAGACCATGGGAGAGCTGCAGCGCCTACTCGTCGGCGAGCGCATCGGCGCGTCCGTCACGTTCACCGTCGCACGGCACGAGCGCGTTCTCGACATCGTCGTCGTCCCGAACGAGCTCGCCGCCTAGGCGGCAAGCGCGACCAGAGAGCCGATCCGCTCGCCTTCGAGGCGAAGCGCGGCCCACCGGTCGCCGCCGTCCGCGCTTTCCCAGATCTGACCGTCGGCCAGGCCGGCGAACAGGCGACCCTCGGTGGCGAGGAGCGCGTACGGCATCGCCGGTAGCGGGTCGGGGAGGCCGCCCGCAAGCGGCTCCCACGGTCGGCCGTCGCGCCGGCGATAGATCCGTGCCTGCGGGTCGCCACCGCCGTGTGCGGCGAAGGGGCCGGTGCTCGCCGAGAGGTACCAGCAATCGGGATCGTCGGGGTCGACGGTGACCGACCAGGTGTAGTTGCGGTCGCGGCCCTCATCGGCCGGCTGCCACGTCTCGCCTGCGTCCGTGCTGAAGGCCGCGCCGCCTCCGCCGGCTTCGTACGCCCGACCCGGCACGTGCGGATGCCAGGCGAGCGAGTGCACGTCCAGCTGTGCGCCGGGCCGGTGGTCCTGCCAGCTCACACCTCCGTCGGTCGAGCGCATCAGGCCGCCCAGCTCGATCCCGACCAGGAGCAGGCCGGCGTCGTGCGGGCTGGGCGCAATCCAGCGCACGTGCGAGGTCCACGGCCGGGGTGGGAAGCTCCAACGAGGCTGCGAAGGGAGCTCGAGAAGCGCCTCCAGGTCGCTCCAGCTCTCACCCCGGTCGTCGCTGCGGAAGAGCCGGCTTGGCTCGGTCCCCGCATATACCGCGCCATCGGCTGCGCTCACCGCGAGCGAGAACACCGCCGGCTCCGGCAACTCGCAGTCGATCCAGGCTCGGCCGCCGTCGGCGCTACGGCGCACGCCGCCTTCACGTAGTCCGGCATACAGAGTCTCCCGATCGGCCGGGTCGACCGCCAGGCACTGCGCTCCGCTCCCCGGCAGCGACAACGCTGCCGTCCACGCCCCGCCCACCTCGTCGAGCCGGGCAATGCCGTCACCGGTGGCGGCGTACAACCGCGCCATCGACACAGCGTAGAAACTCGAACGTCCGAAGCGTCGTAGATCCTGACGGGATGGAGCGCATCGTCCGCTTCCCCGTGAAGACGGTTCTCACCGTCCTCGGGCTGATCATCGTGGTCTGGGGACTGCTCCACGTGATCGTCATCGCCCGCTCCGTGATCGTTTACATCTTGATCGCGATCTTCCTCACGCTTGCGATCAACCCCCTCGTCGAGTTGCTCATACGGCGGGGCATGCGTTCACGCGGGCTCGCGTCCGGAACGGCGTGCCTCATCGTGCTCGTCGCGATCGCGGGCATCGGCTACGCCTTCATCCCGACGCTCATCGACAACGTGAACAACTTCGTCGATGCGGCCCCCGGCTACGTCCACGACCTGACGCACGGCAGGGGACGGCTCGGCTTCCTCGAGACGAAGTACCACGTGGTGGAAAGGCTCGAGCATTACGTAAAGAACGGCGGCTCGAAGAAGCTGCTCGGGCTGTCGGGCGCCGCGGTCTCGGTCACGAAGGGCGTCCTGAACTTCATCGTCGGCACGGTGACCGTCGCGTTCCTCACGTTCTTCATGCTCCTCGAGGGGCCGGCCTGGGTGGAACGCTTCTACGCGCTGTTGAAGCCGGAGTCCCAGCCGCGCTGGCGGAAGGTCGGGCACGACATCTACCGCCAGGTCGGCGGCTATGTCACGGGAAATCTCGCCATCAGCGTGATCGCAGGCTCACTGGCGACGATCGCGTTGCTGATCCTCGGCGTTCCCTTTGCAGTCGCGCTCGGCCTCGTCGTCGGATTGCTCGACCTGATCCCGCTCGTCGGCGCCACGCTCGCCGCGATCATCGTCGTCGCCGTCGCGTTCCTGCACTCGCCCACGGCCGGGATCGTGATGATCGTCTTCTTCGTCCTCTACCAGCAGTTCGAGAACCACGTCCTGCAGCCGCTCGTGTACCACCGGACGGTTGCGCTGTCGCCCCTGGTGATCCTCATCTCGGTGCTGATCGGCGCGGAGCTCGCCGGGGTCCTCGGGGCGCTCGCGGCGATCCCCGTCGCCGGGGCGATCCAGGTGCTGATCGTCGATTTCCTGCGCGCCCGGCGCGAGCGCGCGATCGAGCCTGCCACCTGACGCGCGCCGTCATTCCTCCTCGGGAATGAACGGGCGCAGCGAGTCCGCCGCGGGCACGAAGTAGTAGGCGCCGGTGAGCGGGCGCGTGAAGTGGGTCAGCGCGTCGCGCGGCCCGTCGCCGAGCCCGGCCATGCCCACGAGCATGTCGGAGAGCCGCTTCTGGTCGGCGCTGAAGCCGACGAACATGGTGCCGTGGCTCGTGACGGTGCCGTACGGCATGTTGCGGCGGAAGATCTTGCCGAAGCGGTCCTGGTCGGTGCTCGCGACGTGCGAGTTCTCAGGCTTGTCCTCGATCTCCGTGCTGTCCGGCTTCAGGCGGCCGATCACCGCCTCCTGCTCGGCGACGGACAGCGACTCCCACATGTGCACGTCGTGCTCCCACTTCTGGAGCAGCAGGATCGTGCCCGAGCCGCCCGGCTCGCCTTCTGGAATGAGCGCGAACTCGGGCGCCTCGATCAGGGTCGGGTTCTCGGTCCCGTCGATGAAGCCCGTGAGATCGCGGTCGTGCATGTACGGCCAGCTGGAGGTCTCCTCCACCACGGTCCCGAGCTCGATCAGCTCAGCGATCGCGTTGCGCGCGCACTCGAAGACGACGTCGTAGGCGCTCCCGGAGAGCCAGAGGACCGCGTCGTGCTGCGTCGCCGGGATGACGAAGCCGTCGGGGCCGACGAGCTCGTCGTCGAAGTCGCTCAGCCCGCCCGGTGCGTCCTCCGGCACCACTTCTGCCCAGAGCGACGGCTTGAAGCCGACGACAAGGTTGACTCCGCCCATCGTCGTCCGGGGCTCGCGCAAGGCCGCGATCGCCGCCACGAGTTCTGCGGCACGGCCGGGAGCCGCAGCGAACTCGAGATAGGCATGCGACGCAGTGCCGAGCGCGAAGATGCCTCCTTGGGGCGTTCTCATCGGTAGGAGAAGATTAGAACCATGAGTCGCGATCGTCTCGAGGCGTTCAGCGATGCCGTGCTCGCTGTGGTGATCACGATCATGGTGCTCAACCTGGACCCGCCGGCCGGGCACGAGTTCAGCGATCTCCGGCCGCTTCTCCCGAAGCTCGCCATCTACCTGCTGAGCTTCGTCTTCGTCGCGATCTACTGGAACAACCACCACCATCTGTTTCAGGTCGTCGACCGGATCAGCGGCGCGGTTCTGTGGGCGAACGCGCTCCTGCTCTTCTGCCTCTCACTCACCCCGGTGGCGGCTGCCTGGCTAGGCCCGCATCTCGGCGACACGGCGCCCACTGCCACGTATGGCGTCGTGCTCCTCGGGTCCGCGATTGCCTACGGGATTCTGGTCCGGACGCTCATCGCAGCGCAGCCGCCGCACTCGCCGCTCGAAAGGGCCGTCGGCCGCGACCGGAAGGGCAACCTGTCGGTCGTCGGGTACGTCGTCGCTATTGCGCTTTCCCCTGTCGTGCCCTGGCTGTCGCTCGCGATCTACTTCGCTGTCGCCGCGGTCTGGCTCATCCCCGATCGCAGGATCGAGCGCGTGTTACCCCGGGACGAGGACGTCGACCAGCCGGAAGGTCGAGTCACGTGAGGGCAACGTCGGTGTCCAGGCCGGGTCAAGGGCGAGGTACGACTCAGGGTCTTCCTGGATCACGCCGAACAGCACCTCGGTGACGATGCGGCCGCCGACCTCTCCGAGACGGTCGCCGTTCTCGCGTACGTCCGACTCGCGGAGGATGTAGAGCCAGAGCGGGGTTTCCGCGGTCCAGCCGGCACTCCCCAGGCCGAGCTCCTCGACACTCAGTACGTCGGCGCCGATCTCCCGGGCGACAGCCTCGCCCGAAGGCAGGCCCGTGCCCTGCCCGCGCTCGAGATCCCTGCTGGCGAGAGAGCGGTAGACAGGGCGGTCGACGGCGCCGGTGATCGCCTCGGGAAGGTCGATCAGCGAGGTGGGAAGACGCCCGTCGATCCGCTTCGCCCTCTGCGCGGGCCGCCGGCCCGGTACGTCGAACACGAGAGCCCAGTCGAGGCGGCGCCCGTCGAGCGGCCGGAAGCCGATCAGATCGGGAAACACGGGATAGGACGGGCCTCCTTCGGCCAGCTGGTAGAGCTGCAGGATCTGCGAGTGCCCATAGCGGTAGGCGGCGTCGGCGAACTCGACCGGGACGAACGGCTCCCCTTCCGGCCGGTAGAAGCGCCGGCCGGAGCGATGCAACTCGTCGACGAGCGCCTGCCCGACGAGACTCGGCAGGAAGTCGTTGACGATCAGCCACTGGTAATGCCAGGCGAGGGCACGGCGAGCCTCGTCGAACAGGGCTCCCTCTGGCATGCCGTCGTCCCGGAGACGGTCGACGAGTCGGTTGTGCCCCCTGCTGAAGGCGATCTGCAGCTCGGTCACGAACAGATGCACGTCGTTGCGCGGATCCCCGATCAGCGCGAGCCCTTCCCGGTTTCGAGGCAGGTCGCCGTCCACGAGCAGCAGCTTGGCCGGGTCGTCGCGCATGTACATGTACGGGGAGCCAGTCGGGCCGCCGCCGTAGAGGGACTCGAGGTTGGCGCGAGGGGAGCGCATGTTCCTGAGTGCACCGAGATCGGAATGGCTCCGCAGCGGTGAGCGGTCGGCGGTCAGGTCATGGGCCACGTACTGGCCGAAGAACGGCCAGCCCGCCTCGACCTCCGCGTCGCCTTCGCAGTCGCCGCCGTCGCAGAATCCGCCGGCCGCGCCGAGCTGCTGCAGCAGCGACTCATCCGCCTCGAGCGGAGGAAGCTCGAACATCCGCCCGTAGCCGCCCTCGCCGACCGGCACGCCGGCACGTCCCGGCGCCAGGCAGTGATCGCGCATGTGTGTGGCCATCGTCGTGGCCATCGTCGCCTGAGTTGATACCACGCCTCCCGTCTCGGGGACGGGAGGCGTGGCGTCCGGTTGGGTCAGCCGGAGGCGCCGGCGCCGACTGGCTCAGCGGCACTCGCCGCCGCCTCGACGGCCAAGAGGATCACCTCGGTCGCTTCGGCCGGATGTGTGATGAGCGACAGGTGGCCGGCCTCGACCTTGGTCACGTTCGCGCCCGCACGCTTCGTGAACATCTCCTGCAGCGCGAGCGGGATTACGTGATCCTCCGTGCCGATGAGCGCCCAGGACGGGATCGTCTTCCACGCGGGCTCCCCCGAGGCCTCGGCGAACTGCGCGGCGGCTCCGGGTCTCTGTCCTGCGAACAGAACGGCGGCTTGCTTCGGCGGAACTCCGTTTGCGAAGCACGTGGTGTAGCCCTCGTACGGCGAATTGGCGTCCCAGCGCAGGTAGAGATCCACGGCTCCGTCCGAAGGCACGGGGTTGAGGGCGCTCTCGGTGACGCACGACTTCCAGGTTTCCGTGAGTGCAGCCAGGACCTCGCCCTCGTCAGGCATGAAGCCGTCGATGTAGACCAGTGCCTTGACGTTCGGGTTGCCCGTGGCGGCGTTCGTGATGACGAACCCTCCGTAGGAGTGCGCGCCGAGCACGATCGGCCCCGTGATGGTCTTGAGGAAGTCGGCGATGTACGTCGAGTCGCTGGCTGGGCCGCGGAGCGGGTTGGGCGGAGCGACGACGTCGAAGCCGGCGTCCTGGAGGCGCTCGATCACGCTGGTCCAGGACGACGCGTCGGCCCAGTCACCGTGCACGAGCACGATGGTCGGTCTGTCAGTAGCCATGAGTGAGTCCTCCTTTGCTCGACATTCGGTCGCTGTCTATGCAGGCACCGACTGGCTCAGCCATTCCTCGAACCGCGTCGGGGCGATGCGGGCGTCAGGTCCCGGCGTAAGGGAGTGCGCCTGGAGCACCGCGCCGAAGTAGGGAGCGTTGTCGTCCGTCTCCACCAGGCGAGCGTCGTGGTGCGCCTCGAGAAAGCGCCGGGCCAGCTCGTCCATCCGCAACTGCTCCGGACCGCCCAGCTCGATGACGCCGTTCAGCGGTGCGTTCACCGTGACGTCCGCGAGCGTCGAGGCGACGTCGTCGGCCGACTCGGGCTGCACGAACGCGGACGGGAGATGGATCGCCTCGCCGGTGCTCCCCGAATCCACGATGCGACCGATGAACTCGAAGAACTGCGATGCCCGAAGGATGCTGTAGGGCACAGAGCCCGCCTTCACTGCATCCTCCTGCGCAACCTTCGCACGCATGTAGCCGCTCTCGGGAAGCCGCTCGGCGCCGACGACCGAGAGTACGACGTGGTGCTTGACACCCGCAGCTGCTTCCGCCGCCAGCGTGTTCCGGGTCGACGTCAGGAAAAAGTCCAGGACCGCCGCGTCGTCCCAGTTGGGCGCGTTCGCGACGTCGACGACGATGTCCGCACCCTCGAGAGCCTCGGCCAACCCTTCGCCGGTGAGCGTGTTGACGCCTGTGTCGGGTGACGCGGCGAGCGCCTCGTGGCCGGCCTCGCCGAGTTTCTCGACGACCTTCGACCCGATGAGGCCGGTGCCGCCGATGATCACGATCTTCATCTCATCTCCCTTCCGTGGACAGGGCGGGGGATCGCGCTGGTCGGCCGCTCTCGAAGCAGCGCACGACAGACGGCACCGGTCCTCCGGTGGCGAACGGCCGCAGAGTTCCGCGGCATACGTTCGATTCCGGCCGGGCTTTCACCACGCTCCCTCTGATCGCCTGCGCGAGTTCTTCCGGGCGCCTTGGCCGATTCTGTCAAATGGCGGAGGACGAGGTGCTCAACCTCCTGCCAGGCGCCGATACCCGCCGCTGACCCAGTCGACGACGAGGCGGCCGTATTCGACGGCTGCTTCCTCCCACGCAAAGTGGCCGGCGTCGAGCGGATGGATCTCGCTGTTCGGGAGGAGGTCGCCGAGGTACTGGTTGTTCGACCACGGCACGAGGTCGTCGCCGTTCCCAGCCACGATCTGGCTCGGCGTGGTGATCGTCGGCAGGAGCTCGCGCAAGACCGGGTTCTGCTCGGGGTAGTGCCGGACGAACCGCGCCGACTCCGCGAAGCGCCCGAGGTCGTAGGCGCTGACGTAGTCCTCGTGCACCTCGGGCTCGCTCTCGCTCGGCGCGGCCGGCTCGAGGGCTTGGCCGAGGTTGGTCCGGGCAAAAAGCCCGCGAACGACGTCGAGGCTCGGCGCCTCGATGATGTCCTTGAGCGCGCCGCCTGCCTCGATCGGGAAGCGGACTGCGCCGCCGCCGACGGTCAGGCTCGTGACACGCTCCGGAGCCTTCGCGGCGAGAAAGAGCGCCGCCGCCGTCCCGACGTCAGGGCCGACGACGTGGGGCGCTCCCAGGCCCCACTCGTCGATC
>DASQCM010000195.1:0-8681 GCA_035634675.1 Gaiellaceae bacterium | reverse complement strand
CGTCGACGACGCGCTCCAGCTCCAGCACGACGCTGCCGCCGTCGTCCCAGTCGAGGACGAGCCGTTCCGCTTCCTCGAGCTCGCGGACGACCGCGGCCCGCTCGTCGCCGTCCCCCCAGCGGAAGACGCCCTCGCCACCGGGACGCGCGTCGAGCTCGACCTCCGTCGCAAACCACTCCTCGAGCCGCTCCGGCTCGGTCAGCGCCTCCCAGACCTCATCGGGCGGCTCCGGGACGACGATCTCGCGTTCGACCTCCATCGCTCCTCCGTTCGATCTCGATGCGCAACTTGTCGGTTGCGTGTAATGTGCAACCGATGAGTAGCGTATCGAACCACCTGGTGCCCATGGTGGTCGAATCGGACGGCCGCTTCGAACGGTCGTTCGACATCTTCTCCCGCCTGTTGCGCGAGCGGATCGTGTTCCTCGGGACGGAGGTCGAGGCGTCGGCCGCGAACCTCGTCGTCGCGCAGCTGCTCTTCCTCGAGGCCGAGGATCCCGAAGCGGACATCCGCTTCTACATCAACTCGCCTGGCGGCGACGTCTACGCGGGGATGGCGATGTACGACGCGATGCAGTTCGTCAAGCCGGACGTGCAGACGTACTGCATCGGGATGGCCATGTCGATGGGCGCGCTGCTGCTCGCAGCCGGAGCGGCCGGCAAGCGTTTCGTCCTGCCTAACTCGAAGGTGATGATCCATCAGGGCTCCGGCGGCTTCCGCGGCACGCCGTCCGACATTCAGATCGCGGCCCGCGAGATCCTCTCTGTCACGCGGCGCTATGCCGAGGTGATCGCCCACCACTCGGGCCGCGACGTCGAGCAAGTGGTGCGGGACATCGACCGCGACCGCTTCCTCGTTCCGGAGGAGGCCGTCAAGTACGGGCTCGCCGACTCCGTGCTGACGACGCGGAACGGAGACGCCGCGAGCCAGGAGAGCTAGGAGGCCGGGCCCTCCCACTCGACGCTGTCGCCCAGAATCTCGTCGATCCGGGCAAGGGTCTCGTCGCTCAGCTCGACTCCCGAGGCCGCGGCGTTGTCCTCCACCTGCTCGGGCCGCGACGCGCCGATGATGGCCGAGGCGACATTCGGTTCCCGCAACACCCAGGCGAGGGCGAGCTGCGCCATCGAGAGGCCGAGCTCGTCGGCAACCGGGCGCAGCTGCTGGACACGCTCGAGCAGTGTCTGGTCGAGGGCGCGCTCCATGAAGCGCCCCATCGAATTCGAGGTCGCGCGCGTGCCCTCGGGCAGCGCCTCTCCCGGCTCGTACTTCCCCGTCAGCACTCCCTGGGCGAGGGGTGACCAGACGATCTGGGAGATTCCGAGCTCGCGGCTCGCAGGAATCACGTCGCGCTCCGGGCCGCGCCAGATCATCGAATACTGCGGCTGGCTCGAGACGAAGTGCTCCACGCCCGCCATCGCATGCGCCTGGCGGATCTTGTCCACGGGCCACTCGCTGAAGCCGATGTACCGCACCTTGCCCTGCCTGACCACCTCGGTCAGCGCTTCCATCGTCTCCTCGAGCGGCGTGTTCCAGTCGTAGCGGTGGCACTGGTACAGGTCGATGTGGTCGGTGCGAAGCCGCCGCAGCGAGGCGTCGAGCTGGGTGAAGACCTGCTCACGGGACAGGCCGTGCCCGCCGTCCGCCATCGGCCAGAAGAGCTTCGTGGCGAGGATGTACGAGTCGCGGGGACGGTCGGCGAGCACCTCGCCGAGGAACACCTCCGCCTGACCGCGCGAGTAGACGTTGGCGGTGTCTATGAAGTCGATCCCGACCTCGAACGCCTTCGCCACGCACGCCTCGGCCCTGTCGCGTTCGACGCCGCCTCCGTAGGTGAGCCAGGAGCCGAGGCTGATCTCCGATACCTGGAGGTCGCTGGAGCCGAGTTGCCTGCGCCGCACGGAGCCGACGCTAACCGTTAGCGTCCGGGCCATGCCGCAGCTGAACGCACTCGGGATCGTCTGCTCCGACATGAAGCGCTCCGTCGCGTTCTACGGCCAGCTCGGGATCGAGTTTCCAGAGGGCAACGGTCACGTCGAGGCGACCCTCCCGAACGGCGTGCGCCTGATGCTCGACACGGAGGAGGTCATCAAGAGCTTCCGGCCCGACTGGTCGCGCGCGGCAGGCAACCAACTCTCGCTCGCCTTCGAGTGCGAGAGCCCGGACCAGGTGGACGAGCTGTACGCGCGGGTGATCGCGGCCGGCTTCGAAGGCGAGAAGGAGCCGTGGGACGCGTTCTGGGGCCAGCGCTACGCGCAGCTGAGCGACCCCGACGGCGTTCCCGTCGACCTTTTCGCAGCGATCTGATCGACAACCTCGTCAAGGAAGAGGTCGACCTCGGGCCTTGCCTGCGCCTGTCGATCCTCCGGCCGCCGAGCGCCGAGGAGCTGATCGACGAGGAGGCGTTCGACGAGGAGGAGTTCCTGCCGTACTGGGCAGAGCTGTGGCCCAGCGGCGTCGCCCTCGCGCGGTATGTGGCGGGCCTCGAGCTCGGCGGCTGGAAGGTGCTCGAGCTCGGCTGCGGGCTCGGCCTCCCGTCGCTCGCAGCAGCGCTCCGCGGTGCCGAGGTCCTCGCGACCGACTGGGCGGAGGAGGCGATCGAGCTGCTCCACCGCAACGCCGAGCGCAACGCCGTGTTCCTACGCGCCGCGCGCGTTCGCTGGAGCGAGCCCGAGCCGCTGCTGCGCGCGGCGCCCTGGGATCTCGTCCTCGGCGCCGACCTCCTCTATGAGGGCCGCAACGCCGAGCAGCTCGCGGAGCTCCTCCCGGCTCTCTCCGGCGAGGTGTTGCTCGCGGAGCCCGGCCGCCCCTATGCGAAGGACTTCCTCGACCAGTTCCACGCCGAGGCGGTCGGCGAGCGGATATACCGGCTTCGCTAGCGAGCAGCCATCGGGTCGCGGTGTCTTGCCCGCGCTGCCTCGCAGAGCACGACTCCGGCCGCGACCGCCACGTTGAGGCTGTCGACCGGGCCGTGCGCGGGCACCGCGACCCGCTCATCCGCCGCATCGAGCCACACCCTGGGGAGGCCGTGCCGCTCGCTGCCGAACACGACTGCGATCGCGTTCCTGTATGTCGACTCCCAGTACGGCTTCGCCGCCGCCGGCGTCGTCGCGACGATCCGGATCTCCCGTCTCCGGAGCCAGGCCAGCACTCGCGCGGTCCTCGCGGTCGCGGACGGGAGCCGGAAGACTGCGCCGACCGAGCCACGGATCGTGTCGGGGTGGAAGAGATCCGTGCGCGGGTCGACGACGACGAATGCGTCGACGCCCGCGGCGCAGGCCGTGCGCGCGATTGCGCCCAGGTTCCCCGGTCGCTCGATAGCAACGGCCACCGCGACGAGCGCGCTCGGAGGCACGTCGAGCGCTTCGAGCGCCGTCGCCGGGCGTCCGACCACGGCGAGCAGGCCATCCGGCCGCCGCTCCGTCAGGCTGGCGAACGCCTCCCTGCCGAGCTCGACCACGTCTGCGCCGCAACGCACCGCGGCGGCGACGAGGTCGGCGTCTCGACCGCGGGAGAGCAGCGCGGGCGCGACGTAGAGCTCGTGGACGGCCGCTCCGGCGGCGCACGCCGCGCGCACCGAGCGAGCGCCCTCCACGATGCACAGCTCCCGCGAGCCACGGCGCGCGAGCCGGCGCACGGCCTTGAGCCGGACGTTGGAAGCGCTCACGATGAGAGGGCGTCGTGCCAAGGTGTTCCTCGAGGTCGGGGTATGCGCAAGCGGGCGTGGTGCCACGCTGCGAACGGCGGCTGGTGGGCGCGCTACCTCGACACGACGGGGCGCAGGCTAGCGGCGTGGCCGCTCACAGGCAAGCCCGCTAGCCTGCTGAGCCGTGTTCGCCACGCTCGCTCTGACGATCGCGCTCACACTCGCTCCGAAGCCGCACGTCGTCTGGAAGCCGATCCCGTACGGTCCGGATCGCAAGGCGGAGATGGCCGCGTACGCCGAGAAGCACTACGGGATCCACTCCTGGCACCTGCACCCGAAGGTGATCGTCGAGCACTACACGGCGAGCAACAGCTTCTCGTCCGCGTGGAACGCATTCGCCGCGAACACGCCGGACCCGGAGCTCGGCGAGCTGCCGGGCACCTGCGCGCATTTCATCGTCGATCGGGACGGGACGATCTACCAGCTCGTGCGGCTCGACGTCATGTGTCGCCATACGGTTGGACTCAACTACGTCGCGATCGGGATCGAGCACGTCGGAACGTCGGACGCGCAGATCCTCCACGACCCCGCCCAGCTGCGTGCATCGCTCGAGCTGACCGCCTGGCTGATGGGCCGCTTCCACCTCAGGATCCGCAATGTGATCGGCCACAACGAGAGCCTCTCGAGCCCGTACCACAAGGAGCTCTACAAGCCGTGGGCGCACCAGACCCACGCCGACTGGAAGCACTCCGACATGCAGATCTACCGCGGAAAGCTTCGTGCCCTTCTCCGCGCCGACCGGCAACGCTAGACTCGCGCGCATGCCGCGCTATCTGATCGTCCGCAAGTTCGAGGTCGACGAGACACAGATGCCCCCGATCGGTCGCCGCTCGCGCGAGCTCGTGGAGGGCGAGTTTCCGGAGATCACGTGGGAGCACAGCCACGTCGTGGTCGACGACGACGGGCTCGTGGTGACGTATTGCGTCTACGAGGCGCCGAACGAGGCGATGGTTCGTGAGCACTCGACGAGGCTCGGACGGCACGAGATCGCCGGATTGCAGGAGATCGCCGGCGATGTGACTCCGGCGGACTTCCCGCCCGTCTAGGTCAATTCGCTAGCTCGACTCGCTGCCCAGCTCGCCGAGCGCGGGCACGTCTCCCAAGTGGAACATGGCCATCTGGGCGACGGCAAGCCGCTTCCGTAAGAAGCGAACGCGGTCGACTTCCTCCGGGGGCGTCATGTCGAGCGCCTCCTTGTACAGGGTCACTGCGTAGTCCTTCGCCCAGCCTCGCTCGGCTTCCTCGGCTGCCGCGACGAAGTGCTGGACTGCGTGGTGGAGCTCGCCGGCGGCCCGCCAGTGCCGGGCCAGGGCGGCGCCGGCCTCGCCGACTTCGGGCGTCGACGCCTCGATGAACTCGGCGACGTGCCGGTGGCCGTCGCGCCGGCGCCCGCGCGGCTGAAGGTCGTACGCGACGTCCCGGATCAGGACGTGCTTGAACGACCATTGCTGATCTCCCTCGATTCGCGACACGGTGTCGCGCCGGATCAGGTCGCGCCGCTCGAGGGCGGCGAGCGCATCCGCAAGACAGGCGGGGTCTCGCGCGATCCGCTCCAGCGCGCCGCGCCAGAAGAGCCGGCCGGAGATGGAGGCGTCGAGAATCACCTCGCGTTCGTCGACAGGCAGCGCGTCGAGACGCGCCGCGACGAGCCCGCGGATCGTCGTCGGCAGGCCTCCGGTCTCCTCCCCGCCGCGCTCGCTCATCACCGCCGCGAGCTGCTCGATGAAGAGCGGGTTCCCCTCCGCGACCTGGGCGACGTGGGACGCCTTCGTATCAGCGCCGAGGAGGTGAAGGGCGAGTTGTGCGGCGTCCGTTCCCCCGAGTGGCTCCAGCGGCAGCGCGTTGTAGGCAACGAGGCCGCCGCCCCAGGCAGGCCGCGCGTCGAGCAGCTCGGGCCGGGCGTTCGTCAGGAGCAAGACGGGCAGGTCGTGCAGCCGGGCCGCGAGGAGCTCGATCAGATCGAGGAGCGCGGAGTCGGCCCAGTGGATGTCCTCGAAGACGAAGGCGGTCGGCTCGTCCCGAGCACCGGCCTCGATGAAGACGCGGACTGACTGGAAGAGGCTGTCGCGGTCCGGGGCGCTCGCCTTGGTCTCGAAGCCGAGCAGGATCGCGAGATGGTCGGCCACGACGGCGGCCTCCTCCTTGCTGACGAGCCGTTCCACCAGCGTGCGCAGCTTGTCAGTCGCGACGTCGACGTCGTCGCTGTCGAAGATGCCGGCGAGCTCCTTCACCTGCGCCGTGAACGCTCCATACGGGCTTCGCTCGCGATATGGCAGGCAGCGGCCACGGACGACCCGTCCCTTGCGCGCGGAGATGCGCTCGGTGAACTCGGCCATGAGTCGCGACTTCCCGACGCCGGGCGGCCCGAGTACGGTGATGAGGTGCGGCCGGCGCTCCAGCTCGACGCGTTCCCACGTCGCGTCGAGCAGGCCGATCTCGCGGTCGCGCCCGATGAACGGCGTGCTCGACAGATGGCGCTCGCCGGTCGCCGACGCGGGCGCCACCGCGCGCCAGGCTGCGATCGGCGCGGTCTTCCCTTTCGCCGTCACCGCCTCGAGCGGCTCGTACTCGATCGCGCTGCGAGTCGCGCGGTGCGTTTCCTCGCCGACGACGATCTCGCCGACCGGCGCGTGCTGCTGCAGCCGGGAGGCGGTGTTCACGACGTCGCCGGCCACCATCGCCTCGCCGAGTGCCGGGCGCGCGGAAAGCGTCACCACGGCCTCGCCCGTGTTCACGGCGCCGCGGATGCGGAGCTCCAGCCCGGGCTGTTCCACGTTCAGTGCCGCCACTGAGTCGCGGACGGCGAGTGCGGCGCGGACGGCGCGCTCGGGATCGTCGCCGTGCGCGGTCGGCGCGCCGAAGACCGCCATCACGGCGTCGCCGACGAATTTCTCCACGACGCCGCCGAAGGACTCGAGCTCGTCGCGCACCGTCCCGTGGTACGGGGTCAGGATCGCGCGGACGTCCTCGGGGTCGAGCTGCTCCGAGCGCGACGTGAAGCCGACGAGGTCGACGAAGACGACGCTGACGATCCGGCGCTCCTCGCGCCGGGCGTCCTCCGCGCCCAGCGGGGCCCCGCACGCGAGGCAAAAGCGTGCGATCTCGGGGTTGTCCTGGCCACAGGCGCCACAGCTGGGCATTCCCGCATCCTGGCAGCGTTTCGGCTCCACAGCAACGGATTTCGGGCGCCGGATCCCGTCGGATTGCCCCCCGAGAGACAAGAGAGCCCGCTTCCGCGGGCCCTCCGCTCGCCAATCGCGTGGTCGGACTACGAGCAGCCGGTGTTGGTGCCGCAGTCGCGGCACGTGTAGCAGCTGCCGGTGCGGATCATGCGGCCGCCGCAGCGGGCGCATTCGACGGCGTCCTCCCAGCTGTTGAACAGTGCCGTCTGGCCGGGCGGCGGCGCCTCACCGGGCTCGGCCGGCGCGACGCTCTCGCCGTTCGCGTAACGCTCGGCGAGCCGCGCCTTCACCTCGGGCGAGAGGATCCCCACCTCTTCCTGCTGCTCGGGAGTGAGGAACGTCTTGCCGAACCAACGGAAGATGTAGTCGACGATGGACTTCGCAGCGCGGATGTCCGCATCGTTCGTCAACCCGCTCGGCTCGAAGCGCTGGTGCGACAGCTTCGAGACATACACCTCCGGCGGCACGCCGTACTGGAGGCCCATCGAGACGGCGATGCAGAGCGAGTTCATGAGGCCGGCCATCGTCGTCCCGTCCTTGGCGATGTCGACGAAGATGTCGCCCGGGCTTCCGTCGTCATAGGTGCCGACGTGGATGTAGCCCTCGTAGTCGCCGACGCGGAACTTGCGGCCGATCTCCCGCCGGTCCTCGGGAAGCCGCTTCCGCTCGTGCACGTGCACCGGCGGCGTGGCTACAGCCGTCTGGCCGTCCTTGCCGGAGCTCGAAAGCGGCTGCGCGACCTTGCAGTTGTCGCGGTAGATCGCAATCGCCTTGACGCCAAGCTTCCACGCGTCGACGTAGAGATCCATCACTTCCTCGACCGTGGCCTCCTCCGGCAGGTTCACCGTCTTCGAGATCGCGCCGGAGATGAAGGGCTGGACGGCGCCCATCATCTTGACGTGGCCGAGGTAGTGGATCGCGCGCTCGCCGACCGCACAGTCGAAGACCGGGTAGTGCTCGGTCTTGATGTAGGGCGCGCCGACGACGGCGTTCCGCTCGTCGACGAAGGCGACGGTCTCCTCGATCTCACGCGGCGCGTAGCCGAGCCGCTCCAGCGCCATCGGGACGGTCTTGTTCACGATCGTGATCTCGCCGCCGCCGACGAGCTTCTTCGACTTCACTAGCGAGAAGTCGGGCTCGACGCCGGTCGTGTCGCAATCCATCATGAAGCTGATCGTCCCGGTCGGCGCGAGCACGGTCGCCTGCGCGTTCCGGTAGCCGTGGATCTCGCCGAGGTCGAGCGCGTCGTCCCAGGCCTTGCGGCAGTGGCCGAGCAGGTCGGCCGGAACCGAGTCGGCATGCTCGATGTTGCCGACCGCCGCCCTGTGCTTGGCGATCACGCCGATCATCGGCGCCCGGTTGACCTGGTAGCCGTCGAACGACCCCATCCGCGAGGCGATCTCCGCCGACTTGCGGTAGGCGCGGCCCGTCATCAGCCCGGTGATCGCCGCCGCGTACGCGCGCCCCTCGTCGGAGTCGTACGGCAGGCCGCGCGCCATCAGGAGCGCGCCGAGGTTCGCGTAACCGAGCCCGAGCTGCCGGAACCGCTTTGCGTTCCGCCCGATCTCGGCCGTCGGATACGACGAGTAGCCGACGAGGATCTCCTGTGCCAGGAAAACGACGTCGACCGCATGCTCGAACGCGTCGACGTCGAGCTCGCCGTCCTCGCGCCGGAACTTCATCAGGTTGAGCGACGCGAGGTTGCAGGCCGAGTCGTCGATCGACATGTACTCGGAGCACGGGTTCGAGGCGTTGATGCGGCTCGTGTTCGGGAGCGTGTGCCAGGAGTTGATCGT